>JBBSFP010000015.1:0-15385 GCA_038238625.1 Tepidisphaerales bacterium | reverse complement strand
GAGCTGGAGGCGGTGCGGCGCTCGGTGAAACGCTCCAGCCCCTACGGCAGCAGCGAATGGGTGGAGCGCACTGCCAAGCGCCTCGGCCTGCAATGGAGCCTGCGCCCCCGCGGCAGGCCGAGAGTTCGCGAAATCAAAGATTCGCGTCCCCTTTGATTTGTCCTTCCCTGGCCAAACCGCTTTACTCTCCGAATGCCGGGGCGGCAGTTGACGCGGCGGGGAAACGGTCCGCAGAGTACTGCGGACCCTACGAAACTTATTTTTTGGTTCCCTTGGAAGTGGCCGATGGAGTAGCTGGATGGGCTGGCGCGAATCCCTCATCATCTTTCAAATCGGGTGGAACCCAGTTCTTTTCGTATAGATGGTAGTGATCCATATCCTCTTTTGTGAGCACTACAACACGCACTTTGTCGTCGTAGAGCCGGAATTGGATCGTGCCAGAAAAAGAGCGGGGATGATGCACGTATTTGGCTACCTCCGGATCGGCTTCCAATGCTCTTCCATCGGCCAATTTCCAGAAAACATGAGCGTGCTCAGGGATTGGGTCGGGGCCAGGTTCAAAAGCTGCCTGACCTGCCGGTGGCAACAATCTCCCTTCGGCCGTAGGTATGTGATCGAAATCGACCTCACTTGACGTAATCTCAACCCCATTTTTGACATAATAGACTGTGGAAACGCTGTAAAAGGGATATTTCACAGCCTTACCGCTTTCCAAATATACGAGCTGGCAACCTACTAGAGACAATAAATAAATGATCAGCATGTGTGGTAGTCTCCCAATTTGCCGCATATCCGAATCCCGAAGTTTATTTGACGCCACTAACAGAGGCAACTCACCTGGGCCACCGCATTATGGGACCGCAACTGTAGCTTTTTTTGCTTCCATTTCTAAATATTTAAGCACGTCCGGATCGTGTCCGATCATGGGGTGCGTATCGTCAGCAAACCTTGTCGGCAAATCGTGATTTCCCCTTATGTCCAGGTTGTCCGATTCCGGGAACCACCAAGCGTTGGGAAATCCGTCGAATGCTTGGGCAGTGAATCCAACCTTTGCATCCACATACTTTTGCCATCCGAAATCGGTTCGCCAAGGCAATAGAGGAAAGGCATTGGGGAAAATCAAAAGGGACGGGAAAATCAAAGGGGACGCGAATCTTTGTTGACACCACCTCTCTCCTCATTTACCCGGCCACACGGGGCGTAGAATCGCTTTTCCTTTCCCCATTCGCTTCGCATCGCAGGGTCACGCCGCGCATGATCAGGTCGTCGGGGTTTTCTATTTGGGGGTTGTAGCGATGGGTGGCGCGGCCGGATTTGGTGAGTTTGAGCGACTCGAGCTTTTCCCCGCGCGGGTGGGTGAACGCCCAATCGGCTGAGACGTTGACGCCATTCAGCTCGTCGGCTTGCAGGTATAAATGATTGTCACCTGGCACAAGGCGTGGCAGCACCTGCATGTTGAGCTGGTAGCCCAAGCTAATCTTGAAGCCGCGCACGCGCAGCGGGGAATTGGGGATCTGGGTCGACATATCCAGGCGAAGCCAGAATTCGCGCAGGCCATGCACATTGGCTTCCTGGGGCGCATCCGGCGCCGGGGGCGAGAAGGTCATAATGGTTGGGGGGGGGCCCTTGCCCCAATGCAGCTTGTGCATGGATCGGCCATCATCGGGGGAAATCGAAAAGCCCACCAGATCAGAGCCCCCCGCCTCCACCGCAGAGTTGATCGCAAGGTGCGTTGTCAGATAAGGCACCTTGATATGCCACCACACTTCGGCGTGCTTGCGGGTGCCGGTCGGGCGGACCGAGCCATCTTCAAAGATCACATTGTGCGACCGGGACGCTGCGGCTTTGCCATATTCCAGGGGCCGCCAGCGTAGGGCACCGCACCCATGCCAGCGTACCGGTTCGGTTCCGTTGATGTGATTGGACTGCCCATCGGTGGGCCACATGTAATGCTTCCAATAAGGCGCATGTTCGGGGTAGCGTGGCCTGCCTTCTTCATCGTACATCGTGATATCACAGTGGGCCCCATGCGGATATTTGGGCAGGGACCAGGCCAAATCCACATGTTCCGGCCGCCATAGATGGCTCATCACCTGGCCGGGCATAAGATCGTAGCGTAGCTCATCGCCGCGCGTGGGCTGCTCGACATCGAGCAGGTCCCCGACGTGGTATCCGTAGTAGTATCCCTTGGAGCGCTCGGGGTGGTGGCCCAGCCGATGACGCCCGCCGGCGCGCGGATTGGCCACGAGATCGGGATTGGCTGCCAGCTCATCGCACGAAGCCACTTCGCCTGAATCGTTTAGAAAATGCCAGCCTAAAAACGGGTCAAAGGCATGCCAGCCCTCTTTACCATCTTTGCCGGCATACCACACTTCCTGGAAAGTATGGCCACTGCGATTAACCACGGCGCGACGTGTTTTTAGCCCCGCAGCCTGCAGGGCTTCGGTGGCGACCCAACCCCAACCGGTGCAGACGTGATGTCCCCAGGAACTGAAGATCTGGTGGGTATCGAAGCTGCGCAGCATTCCACCGAGGCCGGGCGTTAGCAATTCCGGCCCACGCTGCATGCAGCGCAGAAACCAGCTATTAAACGCCAGCGCCTTTTCGCGATCGGTGCGGCAGCCTTCGATACGGAACACATCTTTGGCAAAAGCGCCCGGTGACGAACCGGTGGGCCATTGCTCATTTCCAAACCACACGCCACGCGCTTGCATCACGGCTCCTTTGAAAACCAATTTTTCAAACCGTACCTTTTTAGACCCAGCCCTGGGGCAAAAACCACGCCTGCGGCTTGCCGATCTGGCTGCGAAGGCTGCGGCACAAGAGGTTGGGAACCCACATGGTTAACCAAAAAATTAATCGCGGCAAGGGAAGCATGGGTCATCCTTCAATGGGCCGCTTGGTGGCCAGTGATTCTTCATACCGCCGCGCGGAAAAAACCCGGTTGGCGACCGAGGGCATCGGATGAAACATCGTTTGCCGCCGGCGCAGCCATTGGGTGCGCGCCAAGTTGCGTTCGGACAATTCCAGCAGCGCATCCTGGAGTGCGGCTGCGGTGCCGCCATGGCGAATGTAGAAGCGATCCGCCTGATACTCCAGCCGCCGCCCCAGGTATGCCAGCAACGGTTCACCCATTCCCATCAACACACTGAGCGTGAACGCCAACAGCGTGATATAAAAAGGCGTGCCCAGTAAATGATCGGCAGCGACCATGGCGATGGTGCGGTCGGAAATCACCAGCGCGATGCAAATCCACGCCCACCCGCCCAGCGTGCCTAACAAGCCATGGCGGTAGCGCCGGTGCCCCAGCTCGTGCAGCAAGACAAATCGCAACAAATTGTCGCTGGCGAAGGTGATGGTGGAGCGGCTCAGCAGCAACACCTGCTGGCGGCCAAGCCCCATCAACCCGCCTGCAAAATCGCGTAAAGCCGGGGCGCTGTATATGACCACGGGGGGTAGCTGCGTGTTAAGCGAATCGGGGAGAAGCGTGGCGAGCATATTGCAGGTTCCCGCGTCCGCTGATTCAAATGCAAACAATCCCCGGGGCGCCAGCGACATGGCCCAATAGGTGGTCGCAAGGAAGATGGCAAGCAGCATGAGCGCCGTTACGGGAACCCATCCCTCGCGAAAATATGCCTGGGCAAGACCGATCAGGGTGCAACCGATCACGAACTTCAACCCATGCTGGCTGATGCCGATTAACCAATCGCGCGTCCAAGAGCGAATGCCATCTTTTGCAAGAGCGAACTGGCGTTCCTCGAGGTATCCAAAATAGAGTTCGACCGGATACACCCAGCACGACCAGAGGGCGAAGTATGCCCCCGCAGCCACCGGCACCAGCCACCACGCGCCCTGCCAGCGATGCAATTCGACTTTCCACCCATTGAGCACCAAGAGGGCCACAATGCCTGCGAACAGCAGGTTCCACGCGATGCAGACACCCGAAGCCCAGACTCGCCGCGGTTGATAGACCGCTGCCAGTGCGTTCATCGCGCTGGGCTGGATCGAAGGTTGTGAAACCGGCTCATTCAAGAGTTTCGTTCAGGCAAATGTGTTATTCATGCGGGTCGGGCGATTCAGGATATATGAAACCCCTGTTTACGACCACGACCATTGTTCCAACGCGGTTGCGCCTGATAGCGACAAATCATAATGGCTTCGGGGGTTCTGTTGCTGGCAAACCGGTGGTGTAATCCAACGGCACCAGCCCATCCTCGCGCAGCCGGGGGCGCGCCATTCCCGTGTAGTGCCACCTGAGTTTCGGCAGATTTTCTCGCCATGGGCGATAGTGCCAATAGTAGCCCCGGAAGGGATCGCGTGTGCGGCTCATCCAATCGAGAATCTGATCGTGCAGGCCGTCGCGGATGGCAGCGTGTTCAGCAGAATGGATCAGGTTTGTGAGTTCATAGGGATCGCTTTGCACATCGTACAACTCATCGGTGGTTAAGAGGTTGATCCCGAGCTTATAGCGACCGTCAAACGCTGCCCTGATGGGTTGAAACCCACCGAATCCATCCTGATCGACTTCGTACCGCCCGAATTCAATAAACACGGACTGATCGTGACGTTGCATCGGGTTGCAAAAAAAGTCCAGCATGCTGCGGCCCTGCAGCAGGGGCGACATTTCCTGTTGACCGAGTGCCTGCAGGATCGTAGGGACCAGATCGATGTGCGACACCGGCTGCGGGCTCACCGCGCCCGCCGGCACATGCCCGGGCCAGCGCACGATGAATGGGATGCGCGCGTTCTCGTCAAACACCGCCGAACCCTTGTTGATAATTCCATGCGACTTCATCAAGTCGCCATGATCAGACGTGTAAATCACCAGCGCATCGGGAGCGAATTGATCGATCGCCGACAGGACCTTACCGATCTCTGAATCGACGAAGGAATTGCAGTTAAGGAAATCCATCCAGCGGTTACGCAACTGCTTGCTGTCAGCCGTGACCCCGTCATCGGCCCACACGCGCAGGTGCTCGGGCGTGCCTTCGAATCGGTCGGCAACGTTGGGGCGTTTGGGGAACTCAAAATCGCGGTGCATCTCCGCAAAGGGTTTAGGGCATACATAAGGACCATGCGGTTCGTCATACGAAACCACCAGGCAAAAATCCTCATCGCCATGCTTTTGCAGAAAATCTGTAGCGCGGGTGGAGACCCCGTGCGCGAACGTCTTTTCCAGCGGCCAGTCGGTGCGATTGGTCTGTTGCTGGCGCGAGCGCGTGCGATCCTCCGGCGACAACGCATCGAGGTAATTCCGCATCTCGTACCAATAGGCCGGGTCAAAACCCTCGGCGCAAATCCCGGTGCCGAAATAATCCATTTCCTCCAGGTGCCACTTCCCCACGTAGGCGGCATGAATCCCGAGTGTCTGGAGGCGGTGGCCCAAATGTTTGACGCCTTTGCCCAGGGCCAGGTTGTTGCTCCACATGCCGTTGATGTGGGGCCACAACCCGGTGAAAATCGCCGACCTCGCCGGGCCACACACGGGTGTGCAGGTGTAGGCGCGGTCAAACCGCACGCCTTGCGACGCCAACCCATCGAGTGCCGGGGTTGAAATTCCGGGCGTACCGTAGCAGCCCAGCATGTCGAATCGCTGGGTATCGGTCATGATAAAAACCACTTTGCGCGGCATAAGCAGGCTCCATTCTGGTGCGTCAAAACTTATCTATAGACAATTCGCCGTGTTTGCCAACATTTTGGTGACTCCGAATCGGGTCGCGGTCCATTAAACGGGTGCGTGATCTGCGGGAAATTTTCTTCTGACACGTCACCGTGTATATTCCCGCGCATGACTGGCATCCGGTTGCAGAACATCACTAAATTTTTTGGCGACACCCCAGCCCTGAGTGATATCAGCCTTCAGATCGCCCCCGGCGAGCTCTTTTTTTTGCTGGGTCCTTCCGGGTGCGGTAAGAGCACGCTGCTCCGCCTCATCGCCGGCCTGCACGAGCCGACAAGCGGCCAGATTTTCTTTAACACCCGTGATGTCACTCGCCTCTCCACCGAAAGCCGCAATGCCGTCATGTGTTTCCAAAGCTACGCGCTGTGGCCGCACATGAGCGTCCGACAAAATGTGGCGTTCGGGCTGGACGTTCGCAAGATGTCCAAACCCGATCAGCAAAATCGCGTGGATCAGGTGCTGCAACTCGTTCAAATGGCCGACCTGGCGGAGCGCAAACCCAATGAGCTTTCCGGTGGCCAGCAACAGCGCGTGGCCCTGGCGCGGGCGATGGCAGTGCAGCCCGACTGCCTGCTCCTCGATGAACCCCTCAGTAACCTCGATGCCAAGCTGCGGCACGAGATGCGCTCGGAGATTCGCCGCATCTGCAAATCGGCCGGCTTCACCACGATTTATGTAACGCACGATCAGAAGGAAGCGTTGTCCGTTGCGGATCGCATCGCGCTGCTGAACGCCGGCAAGATTGAGCAGGTGGGCACGCCCGCCGAGTTGTACCTACAGCCGCGCACCTCCTTCGCCGCGGATTTCATCGGGGCTACCAATCTCCTGCGCGGCTCGATCACTTCGCAGGATGGGCAGACCCTGCAGGTAAGCACGGATGCGTGCGTCATCGTCGCCCGGCGCCCCACAACTAACCCGCCTGGAAACGGCGCCAAAGTGACGCTGAGCATTCGGCCTGAGCAACTACGTATTCAGCGTGGCGCTGCTTCCACCATGGCCAATCGCCTCACCGGTAAAACCATAGAGACTACATTTCAGGGCGAAACCAGCGACCATATTGTGCAAGTGGGCAAGCAGCGCTTGAAAATCATCAGCCTTCCACCCATGCCAGTGCCTCCGCCAGAAATGACGGTCGAATTTTCCGCCGATGACGTAGTGATGCTGGCGGACTAACGCGCGATCCGGAGGCCCACCATGCGCTGGCTTTACCTCATCCTCATCGTCTTGATCCTGGCCTTGCCCTTTGCATTGCGCGAATCGCTGCGTGGGCAGACATCATCTGCACAGATCACCGGCGACAGCAACGTGCCAACGCTGGTTATCGTCACGCCGCATAACCAGGACATTCGCCGCGAATTTGCCCGCGCCTTCTCCAAATGGCACAAGGAGCACTACGGCCAGCCAGCGTTTCTCGACTGCCGCAGCGTGGGTGGCACCAACGACATCAAGCGTTCGCTGGCAAGCTGGTACAGTTATTACCGCCAGAAGGATGGAAAACTGCAGTCAGTCGAAAATGTCAGCGCGCCGTATGACATGGTGTGGGGGGGGGGCGACTTTTTTTTTAACAATGAGCTCAAGCCGCTGGGAATCCTGCAGCCCCTTGAAAAAGAGGAAGTTGTCAACGCCATCGGCAAGGACAAAGACGCCTATGTGGCGGGTTCGGCCCTGTATGACCTGACCAAAGGCAAGCCCGATGAGCCGATCCGCTGGGCGGGCGTGTGCTTAAGCAGTTTCGGGATTGTGTATAACCCCGATGTGATGCGCGCCCTGGGCCTGGCGATGCCGACACAGTGGAAAGATTTGTCGGTTCCGCAGCTATCGGGAGCCGTAGCACTGGCGGATCCCACGCACAGCGGCTCGGCGGCGGTGGCGTATGTGATGGTGCTGCAGCGCGCCATGGCCGATGCCGAGGACGCTTTTTTTGCCGCCGAAAGCAACGCCGCGCTCAAAGTGATACCGCGCGACAAATGGCCAGCAGCCAATGGGGCGGCCTATCAGCAGGCGATCGCGCGCGGGTGGAAGACCGGCATGCAGACGATGCTCCTGATTGCCGCCAACAGTCGCTATTTCACCGATAGCGCCGAGCGCGTCCCCACCGATGTCGGGAATGGGGATGCCGCCGCCGGGATGGCGATCGACTTTTATGGCCGCGTGGAGGAGCAGATTGTGGGGCCTGATCGCGCCCGATTCATTGCACCCAAAGCCGCCACCGCCACCAGTTGCGATCCCATTGCAATTCTCTACGGCACGTGCGGCGACAAGCTGGAGTTGGCCAACCGATTCATCAAATTTCTGCTCTCCCGCGAAGGGCAGTTGGTCTGGATCAAAAAACCCGGCACGCCCGATGGTCCGGCCCTGCGCGGCCTGGGTCGCCCTCCGATCTTGCGTGAGCTCTACACCGATCAAACCGATTGGATGGACAACGTCAATCCATTCCAGGACGCCGGTTCGTTTAACCAGCGTGGCGAATGGATGGCAACGTTCACCGAAGTGCGTCCCGTCTGGGCGGCGGCGTGGATCGACGATCGCGATGCGCTGCACGCTGCCTACCAACAGATCCTGGGCGTCAGCGATCAAACATTGCGCGAGCAACTGCTTGCTGAGTTGGCCGATCTGCCGATTGAGTACACCGATCTGCTCGCCGAGCACGCTGCCTGGTCGCTGGCAAAGGCAAAAACCGATACCGAGCGTGATAAGGTTTTAAAACCGCTGGCCAGCCTGAACATTGACGCCGAGAAGGTGAAACAGCGTGCCGATCTGATCGCCGCCGCCGATAAGACCCAGTCCACGGGCGTGGTCACGGGCTTGTCGCGCACGGAATGGTCGTCGCGTTTTCGGGATCATTACGCGCGTGTCGCAGCCAAAGCCCATTGAACGAAAGATTCCCATGCCAGACCACCGCCGTGCCGCCCCTCATCACATTGTCCTGAGCGGATGGTTGTATTTATTTTTCGGCGTGTTCCTCGTCTGGCCGATTCTGCAGATCGTCTCGACGGCTTTCTGGAAGCAAGGCAGCGGGTTCACCCTGCAATACATCGCGCTGGTATTTCACGATCCTCTGCTGGTGCGTGGGCTGTTGAATAGCGCGACCGTCGCAGTCTGCGTCACGATGCTGACGCTCCTGATTGCACTGCCGCTGGCGATCCTCAACCAGCGCTACGATTTTGCCGGGCGCAAGCTGCTGGGTGGTTTACTGCTGGTTCCGCTGGTGTTGCCACCGTTCGTGGGTGCGATCGGAATGCGTTTTTTGTTTAGCCGACTCGGGCCACTGTCGTCTATCTTCGGTTTTGCCAACGGCGCCGGCTTTGACTGGCTGGGCAAGGCGCGCTTCTTTGGCGTGATCGTGGTCGAAGCGCTGGCGCTTTATCCGGTGATGCTGCTGAACCTGCAGGCGGCGCTGGCGAACATTGACCCTGCAATGGAGCAGGCAGCGCTCAACCTGGGCGCAAGCCGCTGGACTGCTTTTCGCCGTATCACGCTGCCGCTGATTCGTCCCGGTTTGTTTGCCGGTTGCACGATCGTGATGATCTGGAGCTTCACCGAGCTGGGCACGCCGCTGATGTTCGACTTCAACACTGTGGCCCCGGTACAGGTGTTTAACGGGCTGCAGGAAGTCTCGAACAATCCGATGCCCTTTGCATTGGTGGTGGTGTTGCTGATGGCCTCCACGCTGCTCTATATCGTTGGAAAACTTCTGCTGGGTCGCAACACCGAGACCGCCACCACCAAGGCCGCGACTGCCGCAACACCGAAAAAACTCACGGGTTTGAAGGGAATGCTGGCGTTGCTGGCGATGTTGATCGTCTTTGTGCTGGCCGTTGAGCCCCATGTGATGGTGCTGCTGACCAGTCTGACCAGGGTGGGGGATTGGTATCGAACCGTGTTACCGCACCGATTTTCACTGGGCCATTATCGCGATGCGCTCACCGATGAGCTGGTGATGCCGAGCATCTGGAACTCGATTCGCTATGCCAGCGCCGCTACGGTGATGGCAGTCATGGTTGGGCTGGGGGTGGCGGTGGTTGTGGTTCGCTCCAATGTGCGCGGCCGTAACTTCCTGGATATCCTAAGCATGCTCCCGCTGGCGGTTCCGGGGCTGGTGCTCGCTTTCGGATACCTGGCAATCAGCGTCTGGGCCAAGCAGAAATTCACTACACACCTTCCCGGCTTTCTAGACGTGCAGGAAAACCCGGCGGTGCTGCTGATCATCGCCTATGCCTGCCGCCGGCTTCCCTACGTAGTGCGTTCGGCGGTTGCCGGGCTGCAACAAACTCCGCGCGACCTGGAGCTGGCCGCGGGCAACCTGGGTGCCAGCAAGTGGCGTGTGCTGGGGCGCATCACGCTCCCTTTGATCGCCGCCAATCTGATTGCCGGCGCATTGCTGGCTTTTGCCTTTGCGCTGCTGGAGGTGAGTGATTCCCTGATCCTCGCGCAAAAAGAAATCGTGTTTCCCATCACGCGCGCTATTTATGCGCTCTCTCAGCGACTGGGCGATGGGCTTTATACCGCCAGCGCCCTGGGCGTCTGGGCGATGGTGTTCCTGACGCTCACAATTCTGTTGGCAAACAGCATTATGGGCAAAAAGATGGGTGCGATCTTCCGGGTTTAGATGCGCCGTTTACCAGAAAATCCAATCGTGCGTCCATAGCACGTATAGACCTAAGAGCAGATTGGTTACCCCGTGTGCGACGATCACCGACCCCAGGCTGCGCGTGTAGAGAAGCAAACCGCCGTAAATAAAACCGCAGACGATGGCGGTGATCCACTCGGGATGCACGGAAGCAAACGCCAGCGCCACGACCACAAACGCAGTGCGGTCCCATTCCCCGATGCAGGCCATGCGGAAGTTGTTCGGAGCCGCCAGCGTGCGCCACAGCCAATCCCGCCAGAAGAGTTCTTCCATCACCGGCACCAGCAGCGATAATCCCGCGATGCGCAGGATGATAAAACCCCAGCGGCCGATGGGTGAAGCGATGCTGGCCAGGGGATTGAAGGCATCGCGTTGGCCAAACTTGGGGTAGTCACCCAGCAGTTTTTCCATCCCGACCCATTGCACGACGACCAGCACACCGACGATTGCCCCCAGCCAGGCGTATCGCCAGGTGATGCGCGTGTAGTGCTTGCGGAAGAGGATCAGAGTTGCCGCCACAACTGAAATTTTCAGGGCGTGCAGCCAGGGGAGCCAGGCGGGGAATTGGGTTTCCACATAGGTGATCCCCAGGTAGAGGAGCATCGGAAGGACATAGGCCAGATCGTCACGCCAGTTGGCGCGCGGAACGGCAGCCGAAGCGGCGGCCGAATCGACAGCCGAAGCGCTGGCCCCGGGCACGATTGGATGGTCATGGGGATCGCCCAGGGTCATCTGGCTGGTGGGGCCGGGCGCAGCAGCGCGACATCGGGAAGCACCGCTTCAACCACCGACCGGCCAGCATGGAACCCGGCCATGGGAGTGCCCGATGGCGCGCCCACACCGCAGCGGCGAAACAGCAAGGCCGCCGAGCCATGGTCGGAGCGTTGCATCGCCGTCTGCAACTCAATGGGGCCGCACAACCGCACCCCAACCCACCCATCGCTGATGGCCTGATCGTTATAAATGAGTTGCAGTTCGGGTTTCTCATCGCGCTCATCGACCCCGGCTATGCCATTGACCAACGGCACATTGGGCAGACTGGATTTCATACGATCGGCTAACTGCCTGGCGGGTATTTTGGAATCACCGATGCCGATAATGCCACGCGTCTGGCCGGTTCCGCCCACGCGTTCGGCAAAGGCTTGCCCGCTGCCCAGGACCTGTTGCCACTGGTTGGTGCGAATACGAAATGGCTGAAGTCGCACACCGGGCAAGTTCCCCGCCAGGAGCGCGACCCCGGGACGATAATCGATCTCGGTATCGCTGCCGTTTTGCCCGCCTTCATTGACACACACGCCGGTTCCCACGCAGCCGATTACACAAGTGGGGTCCAACTCCAGCCATATCCGCTCGGCGAGCGCGCCGGCTTCGGCGGCATGGTGCGGGGTAAAGAACAAGAACGCCAGGTCAATTTTGTCGCCCAGCCCCTGGCGTGCGGCGGCGATCACCTTCATGGCCGCCGCGCTGGTTGATTCTTCTTGACTGACCGCTGCTACGAATCGCATGTCGCTTCCTGTTAGACGGGTTTAATTGTCACCCGAAGTGGGCGGTCGCGGCAAGTAAAAGATTCGTGAAAAAATGATTGGGTGCCTGGCCTCCCTGGAGTTTTGCTCTCCTATGAACTCGCAGGGCTTTATGCTCCCACTTCCACATATCCACAATCGGGCTGGGAAACGAGAATCTTTTACAGGCTTTGCAGGGCCACTCGCTAAATGCCCCGGCGAGGAAACTGACCCCTCCACTAACGTTCCCCCGAAATACCGGGCGCGCGAACGCTCGCCAGGGTGCGTTCGATTTCGTCGCGGAAGGCGGCCTTCACCGCCCCCATCGCAGGCGTTTTTTCCTGCATTACCTGCCGCAATGACGTCACCGCTCGCCCCGCTAATCCGCAGGGGACAATCAGGTCAAAATAGCGCAGATCGGTCACCACATTCAGCGCGATCCCATGAAGCGTCACCCCGCGGCGAACACGCACGCCCAAAGCGCAAACTTTCGCTTCCACCCCATCGGGCTTCATCACCCACACGCCGATGGCAGATGGATCCAACCTCCCGGCGATGTTAAACCGCGCAAGGGTATTAACGGCGATGTTCTGTAGCGCCCGGACATACCCCCCCACCGACCAATGATGATCAAGCAGGCGCACAATTGGATACACCACGATCTGCCCGGGCCCGTGAAATGTCACATCGCCGCCGCGATCGCTGTGCACTACTTCGATGCCCATCTTCTGCAGCACATCAGCAGGGGTGATGATGTGGGCTTCCAACCCCGCACGCCGCCCCAGCGTAATGACCGGCGGATGTTCGACGAAAAACACCGTTTCCTCGCCGCCGCTGGCGACCCTCTCGTGGGCGGCTTCCTGCAGCGCCCAGGCATCGCGATATGGCATGACTCCTAAATCTTCGAAGATCATTTTTTTCACCATCCCCAGTATATTCACCGTGATGAACCAACACCGCGAACTTCCCATGCCGCGCACCAGGCAGGTCATTGCTGATGGAATAGCAAACGCCCTTCACTTGGGGGCGCAGGTGTACGTTTCACAAGGTGGTCGCACGATCGCCGACATCGCGATGGGGGAATCACGCGCGGGCGTACAAATGACTCCCCAGACGCTGCTGCTGTGGATGTCGACTGGCAAAATGATCTCCGCAGTAGCGATCGCCCAATTGTGGGAGCGCGGCTTGCTGCAGATGGACGACCGCGTGGCGATTCACATTCCAGAATTCGCAGCCGGTGGTAAGGCCGACATCACCATTCGTCATCTTCTGACGCACACCGCTGGGTTCCGTGGAACCCGAACTTTCCAGGACGACCAGCCGTGGCAGGCCATTGTCAGCGAAGTGTGCAACATGCACATCGAGCCCGGCTGGGTGCCTGGGCAAAAGGCTGGCTATCACCACGCAGCATCGTGGGTGATTCTCGGTGAACTCATTCGGCGGCTCGGTGGCCGTCCACCGGAACAGTATTTTCGCGATGAAATCTTCCTGCCCTTGGAAATGGACAATTGCTGGAACGGAATGCCACCGGAACGCTACCGCGAATATGGCGACCGCATCGGATTCATGCACCAGATGTCATCGACCGATGGATCACCCCCACCGGGTGCCACGTATTTTGGCGACACCGAAGCGGGGATGTCGGTCTGCCGCCCGGGCGGTAACACCCACGGCCCCGTGCGCGAGCTGGGTCGATTTTTAGAAATGATGCTGGGCCACGGCCAGCGCAACGGACGTCGACTTTTGCAGCCACAAACTGTTGACGCCATGACGGCCCGCCATCGCGTTCGCCTGTTTGATCACACGTTCAAATCCGAGATCGATTGGGGACTGGGCTTCATCCTGCACACCGATCTGGGCGATTCCGATGCGTTCCCTTATTCGTTCAAACCCAACGTCAGCCCGCGCACTTTTGGCCATGGGGGCTATCAATCATCGGCTGCGTTTGCTGATCCGGAACGTCAGTTGGTTGTGGCATTCGTTTTCAACGGCACACCCGGCGAAGAGGCCCACCGCGCCCGCCGTCGAGCGATGCAGAACGCGGTGCAGGAAGACCTGGCAAACCCCTGATTCGATGGAGCCATGCCGACCCCTTGGTCGACACCAGCCGCCAAATCTACGCTTGGCGGAGCAGGTTCAACAGTTGCGGGGTCACCCAACCTATTGCGTATGCCAAGGGGGCTGCGATGCACAGCAGCGCAACCAATCCACCCAACCAGGGGCGATGATTCAGTCCTGGCAGGCGGCTGACCCATCCCAGCAATGGCGATGCGAGAATCAAGGCCATAAACCGCAGCAGTTGAGGGCCATCTTTTTCATCGGTCGAGCCGATGTGATACACGCCGATCATCAGCGTGATGAGCAGGGTGAATGTCGCCGTGACCAGGGACCGCGCTGCCGGCGCGGAGCGACCGAGCGCGGTGACCAGAAGTGCGCCCCCCAGGGCGGCGGCGAGCATGCCCGTCCATTGCGCGCCGCGCTGCATCGAGACACCCATCATGATGGCCGCAGTGAAGCTCATCATGACCATTGCCAGGGGAACCAGAAACCCGGTTCCTTTTTCCGCGAGCCACGCCACCAAAAAGCTGGCAATCCCGCACACCAGGGCAGCGCCGCAAGCCCATTCGATTCGCGTGTTGACCACCGGTACCACCGTGACCAGGAGTATCCAGACCGCCGCCCCAGCCAGAGCGGCACCGATGATGCTGGTGAGCAGTTTATCCCATAAGGGTACCGCTTGAGCCGGCAGGACGAGCCACAGCAATGCGACTGACACCCCGATCCCGGTAGACCACTGCCAACGGTTTTCGAAATCGCAGCTCATGAATCGATACATCACAAAGCACGCCGCACCGGCTGCTAACAAACCTGCGATGATCGAATAAAAAATCGCCTCCCCCGGGCGCGCGAATCCCGGGCGGAGTTGCCACAGCGCGCCCAGCAGCCCAAGGACGGTGACTGCAACCGCGAGCAGAAAAAGCACGCCATCAAACCGACTGAATTTAAGGGCCGGCAGATCAGACCATGTCCCCAGGCGGCCGATGACCATGGCCACACCAATGGCCAGCGCGCCGCCACCCACAGCGCGCTGGCGATTGTGGCTGAGCCAGTGGGCACCCAGCATGATCAGCAGCGCCGCCAGCATCGGAGCCAGGCCACCACTAATCAATTCCTGTAATGGCACAGGCGTTGGAAACCATCCCATAGTTCACCCGCACCTTTTAGTGAGCCGCAGACTTATTGCTTAATGCCTTCCAGCTCGACCATGAGGCTCACCTCATCACCGAGACCTTTGAAGTTCATCCCAAAATCGCTGCGCTTAACGGTGAAGTTGGCCTCAAGACCGCGACGGACGTTGTGCATCGGATCGGTCGCTTCACCCAGACGCGTCAGCTTGAACGTAATGGATTTGGTCGTCCCATGCATGGTGAGATCACCGGTCACCTCGAAATTATTATCATCCAGCTTTTTGACAGCCGTGCTTTTGAACTTGATTTCGGGGAATTCCTTGACACTAAAAAAATCGCCGCTCTTCAGATGCTTCTCGCGGTCGGCGTTGTGCGTGTCGATGTT
>JBBSFP010000014.1:0-15423 GCA_038238625.1 Tepidisphaerales bacterium | reverse complement strand
CGCTCATTTCCATCGCCCGGCCGTTGATGGGCAAATGCAACTTTTTTAAGCCGCTGGGTATCAGCGTTTGCGAAATAGACGGGATCGTTGTCAGATAGCAGTTGATGGAATCCGCGATCACACCACCCGAATCCGCGCTGGCTGCGGCTGCTCCTAAAAGCGGTGCCAATACCCCGGCCATGCGGCAATATCAGCAGTTCAAGACCCAATATCCCGACTATGTGCTGTTTTTCCGAATGGGGGATTTTTACGAGATGTTTTGGGACGATGCCCGGCTGGCGGCGCGGGTGCTGGGTGTTGCCCTCACCAGCCGCAGCAGGGGGGGGCTCGATGCCCCGGATGCCATTCCCATGGCAGGCGTGCCGTTCCATGCAGTGGATGGTTACCTGCGGCGGATGATCGCCGCGGGGCACAAGGTTGCAATCTGCGAACAAACCGAGAACCCAGCCACCGCCAAGGGTGTGATTAAGCGCGACGTGGTGCGGCTGATGACACCCGGCACGCTCATTGATGAGCCGCTGCTTGATGGCAGAACCGATAACTTCCTGGCTGCAGTGGCATTCAACCTGACAAAGCTCGACGGTTTCAAAACCGCGCTGTGCTGGGTTGAACTGTCCACCGGTGCGTGTACCGCCATGAGTGGAACACAGGGGCAGGTGCTGGATGAACTGGCGCGGCTCCAACCCGCCGAAGTACTCATCCCCGAACACGCCAGCGGAATGCCACACGAGATCGGTAAGGCGATTGAAGGGCTGGGTATCCGCGCCATCACTGCCCGTCCGGGGTGGCAATTTTCACAGCACCATGCCCGTGAGCAGCTCAAAAAATATTGGCAGATCATTGCGCCCGCCGGGCTGGGTTTTGCCGAAGACGACCCGGCGACGTTCGCGGCCGCCGCGGTGCTGAGTTATTTGGAGGAAACTCAAAAGACCGGGCTGGCGCACATCCGCGCGCCGCACAGGCACCTGGTCGAAGATTTCCTGGCGATCGATCCAGCCAGCTGGCGCAGCCTGGAGATCGACCGCACTACCCGCACCGGGGGGGCCGAAGGCTCTTTACTGGCGGCGATTGACCGCACCCGCACCGGCATGGGTGGCCGCTTATTGCGGCAATGGCTGCGCACGCCGCTTCGCGATAAAGAACACATCGCTGCTCGACAAAGCGCGGTGGCGGCCCTGCTGGAATCCCCGCCAGACATGGCTGGCATGGCCAAGGGACTGGATGAGGTATGCGACATCGAGCGCATCATTGGCCGCGTGGCGGTGGGGCGATGCGTCCCACGCGACTTAGCGGCGCTGGGGCGATGCCTGGGGTCACTGCCGGCTTTGCTCGCTCGCCTCGATGGTTTACCGCAGCGCGATGCGGTGGCACCGGAATTGGTAGCGCAGCTCGATTTTTGCGCCAGCCGGGCAAAATTTCTTAACGGGGCAATCAAACCCGACCCGGCCATCCACTTGCGCGAGGGAGGTGTGATCGCCGATGGCTTCGACGGCGAACTTGATCGGCTCCGTCAGCTTACGCTTAACAGCCAGCAGTGGCTTGGCGAATTTCAAGCTCGGTTGGCAACGGAATCGGGCATCGGCAGTCTGCGGGTAGCCTATAACAAAGTGTTTGGTTACTACATCGAAGTGACCGATTCCCATCGCGCCAAGGTGCCGGTTACATGGATCCGCAAGCAGACGGTAAAGAACGCCGAACGCTACATCACCGAAGAACTTAAAACGTTTGAGAGCGAAGCACTGAGCGCCCGTGACCGCGCGGTGGCGCTCGAGCAAGCGCTTTTCGAAAGGGTGCGGCAGGAGTTGCTGCCCCATATTACCGAGCTTCAGGAACTGGCTTCGGCCATCGCGCGGCTGGATGTGTTGGTGGCTTTTGGCGTGTTGGCGCAGGAGCGACGCTACTGTCGGCCGACGATCACCGACGACCGCGTGTTGCAGATCGTTGACGGCCGCCATCCGGTGTTGGAACAAAAGCTCGGCAGCGAATTCGTCGCCAACGATGTGACGTTCGAAACCGGTGATTCACTACTTTTAATAACCGGGCCAAATATGGCCGGCAAGAGCACATTTATTCGCCAGGTAGCATTGATCACGTTGCTGGCGCAGGTCGGCAGCTACGTCCCCGCCCGCAGCGCAACCGTGGGAATCGTTGATCGCCTGTTTGCCCGCATCGGAGCGAACGATGAGATTCATAGCGGGCAATCCACGTTCATGGTTGAGATGACGGAAACTGCCAATCTCCTCAACAATGCATCGGCCCGGAGCCTGGTGATCCTCGATGAGATTGGTCGGGGTACGAGCACACTCGATGGTCTGAGCCTGGCGTGGGCAATAGCCGAACACGTCGCCGGAGTGATCGGTTGTCGCACGCTTTTTGCCACCCATTACCACGAGCTGACAGATTTGTCGCAGCGCTTCGAGGGGGTTCGCAATCTGAACGTGGCCGTGCGCGAATGGGAGGATCAAGTAGTCTTTCTGCACCGCATTGTCGAAGGAGGGACCGATCGCTCGTACGGAATCCATGTTGCCCGCCTGGCGGGGGTGCCGCGCTCCGTCCTGCAACGGGCCCGCCAGTTGCTCAGCGAACTCGCCGTCCACCATGTGCAGGCAAATAAGGCTTTGCGCAAACGCCAGTCAGAAGACCCTGCGCAAATGAGCCTCTTCGCCGATCCAGGCAGTGAAATCATCAGAGAATTAGCTGCCCAGCAACCCGATCAGTTGACGCCGCTGGAAGCGCTGGCCCTGGTGCAGGAGTGGAAGAAAAAACTGGGGAACTGAAATTCGGGCGCGCTAGTGAACTGCTTCCGCGGGCGCGGAATCGGCGGGTACTTCACCCGCAGCCAGGATCGAGCTGGCGGACTCTGCGAGGTCGCGCGGGCAACCCTGCCGCTTCCAGTGCCGGTAAATGGCAACGAGCGTGATCTGGTAACCAACCATTCCCGCCAGCGAGGTGAGTTCCGCATAACGAAAGTTTTCGGTGAGCAGGCTGCCGCGAGTGAGCCAGTCCATGAGCACCGCTGACAGCCATCCGAGGACAATGGTGGAAGCCTGCCGAACCATTGCATTGGCCGATGCGAACTGACCAAACTTGTCGCGCGGAAAGATCGCCATCATCATCGGAAGCGAACCGGTTGTGATCAGGGCGTACATAGGCACCTTCACAATTTCAGCCATGAACTGCGACATGTAATCGCGCTGAAAAAAGTAATAGTAAAGCGGAGCCCACGCGACTACGAAGGCTGCAAAGACGGTCACACGAATCGCGTGAAACCGATCGACCAGCAGACCGCAGGGAAACGCCAGCAGAAAGGTGAAGAACTGAAAAAAACCGGTCATGTGGGTTTGCTTAGCCTGACTGATGCCGGCATCAAGATCCCATAGATGCAGTTCGCCGGCATCGTCGCCGGCGATCATCAGCTTCCCAAAACCCGGGGCGGCAAATGCGGTCAGGTGTTGGCTGTATCCCGAATAATCCCGGCAGGATTGATCGGTGGCCTCCGGATGGATGTCGG
This sequence comes from Tepidisphaerales bacterium, assembly GCA_038238625.1. Lineage (GTDB taxonomy): Bacteria > Planctomycetota > Phycisphaerae > Tepidisphaerales > Tepidisphaeraceae > JBBSFP01. Next base: position 11,912 of record JBBSFP010000014.1, on the reverse strand, counting down.
CCGGATCCCACATGCGCATCGTTCCATCAAGGCTGGCTGTCAGTACCGTATGCAGATCGGGCTTGAAAGTAATGGCGGTGATGGCTTGCTTATGACCCTTGAGGTCCGCCAATGATGTCCCGCGCTTCAAATCCCAAATGTGCAGTTGGGCATATTGCGCATCGCTTGCGTGTTCCTGGCCACCGCTGAGGAGCCACGCATCTGGCTCTACGATGCGCGATCGCTCCGTAGCCGGCTGTCGGTAAAGCGATTCATTGCACAGCATTTCCTGAACGTAACTCCATAGCGATGCGAACCAACCCGATTGATCCGCGCTGGCATTAGCAGTGGCCGCAAGAGATGGCATGAACGACAGCGCATACGAGCGGCCAGTGCCGTGAAGGATGGTGATTTTCTGTCCCGTGTCGGAGTCGTAAATCGTGATCTGATTGTTACTGGAGCATGCCATTTGCCGGCCATCACTGGAAAAAGCCAATGCGTCAACCGCGCCAGGTTCGTTGGCGACATTTAGAAGCTGCAACCGATGGGCGTCCCACACTTCTGTTAAGCCGTCGGAGGCAGCACGGGCGAAATAATGACCATCCTGTGCGATCGCCACCGCGGTGACCTTGCTGTTCATGGAGGGCAACCGGGTGGGCGAGAGGCTGCTGTCTAAATGCCAGACAGAGGACTGGCCTGATGCATCGCCGGTGATCGCGAGCGTGCCGTCCTGTGTCATGGCCTGGCAAGTGATGGAAGGACCCGATGCGAGAAGTGTTCCGGTATTTTTAATCGCAGCGTGCCGCACTGCCTGCCAGAAGGGTTGGGGTATAAGCTGCGGTTGAGTGCCGTCCCAAACGCTTAGCCTTCCATCCGCTCCGCCGCTTAAAACCCGCCGCCCGTCGAGGCTCATCGCCAGCGCGGTAACTCGGCCGACATGCGCCTGTGACATGGCCTGGTGGCGGCTTAAGTTGTAGCCGAAGACCCGTTGCATCCCCGTTGTACGAATCAGCACAAAAAAGAAGGAGGAGATGTAAACGAGCCAGAATATTCGCTTGGTAAAACACTCGCGAAAAAACAACCGGACCTGGGCTCGAACAGGCGTCCGCGGAGTGATGTCAGTCACCGGCGGATATTCCCCTTCCTTCACGAACAAGCACATCAATGAAAATCCGACCAGGTACACCATCGCGCCGCCGATGTGGACCCACTTCATATGCGTGAGCGCGTATTTTCCGAAAAAAGTATTGGTAAAGAAGCCAGCCCCCGCGCCAACCATGCGAAACAGCCCGGAAAATCTCCCCATCACCTCGCGTGGAACCACATCGGCAAAGAGGTACTGAAAAACGGAATTCACAAAATCGTTGAAGAAAGCGAACCCCATCACGAGAAAACCGATCAGGCTCAAGCCGGCAACCAATGGCGAAATCGAATGGCCGGGGCCAACATATTCCTTGGCGAGTTGCATAATGTCATCGCTGAATCCCAGCAGGGCGGCGAAGATGCAGAGGAAGGGCATCGTCCAGATGATGTAGGGCAGCCGCCGCCCACCGCGCCCGCGCCGGCGATCGGATTTGAAACCAATGATCGGGACGATAATCAAGCCGACGAGTTGAGGAATCAGTGTAAAGACAATGAAAATCGTCTGGGTTTTGACATGAAAATCCTTTTGAAGGTAGAGCCGCAGGATTTCCGGTCCGCCGATGGTCTCGAACAGGGTGTGACAGAAATCACCCCAGAGCAGCCAGCCGAATAATAGAAACAGCGCCGGCTTGGTGTAGCTGAGTGTGCCCGCACGATAAATGCGCGAGCTCGAGGGGAGCGCAGGATCAGCTTGATGAGGTGGCTGACGGCTCATGTGTTATGCCGAGCGACGTGACAGCTGCGAAAAAGGAAGTTACCGCTCCGCAGCCCAGGGCGACCGATACGATCGCGGCAATATATCATCCGGACGCTGGTTTCAGGCCGCAAAAAATTTGCGGTCCCCCGATCCAAACGGCATCGAGCTATTCCGCAAACTCGCGCAGTGTGCGATCGATCCGAGCCAGCGTGGATGTACGCCCGAGAAACTCCACGCTCTGAAAAATCGGCGGGCTCACCGTACCACCGCTCAGGGCAACGCGCAGCGGCTGAGCGATCGCATTGAGTTTCAGCTGCTTTTCATTTCCAAGCTTGGCGATGCTCGCTTCGATGGCAGCCGCAGACCAATCGGCAATCGGTTCCAGCAGATCGCGCAGCCAGCGGAGGACAATCAAACCCTCGGCTCCATTTTTGCGCAATACCTTTTCAACGGCCGCGGGGTCAAACGTAAATTGATCATCCAGCAGAAACAAGAACCGACTCTTTTCTTCCACCTCACGCAACACGCGAAAGCCGGCCTTCATCTCCAGCAATTTTCGCAGCGCGGCGTCATCAGCCCCGTTCAGGGGCGAAGCTGGATTAGCGTGCAGGCAATCCTTGAAACCCGCGAGTAGCCGATCAGCGGGAGCACTCGCGCACGCTTCAGTGTTGAATGCCAGAAGTTTGTCACGATTAAATTTTGCGTTGGCCTTACCAACATTATCCAGTGAGAACGACTCGATCATCTCGCCGATTGTCATGCGTTCGCGGTCGCCCCCCGGGTACCATCCAAGCAGCGCCAGGAAGTTCAAGAGTACTTCGGGCAGGTAGCCTGCCCTGCGGAAATCATGGACCATGATTTCGGGCAGGTCAGCTTCCTTTAGACCCACCTCGCGCATCACCAGGGGCTGTTCGGCCAGGTCGAGCTGGATTTTGTCATTCTTGAGCCATTCGGTCAGCCGATCGGGTGAAAGCCCGCTGGCGCTGGCAATTTCTGCAACTGATCTTTTCTGACTCTTGAGCCACTCGTGAGTGCGCTGGCGGATGCGTCGGTCGCGATCGCGCTTGGAAAGTTTCTGCCCGGTCTCCGGATTCAGGATGACCGACAAATGTGCGTAAACCGGGCGCGGGTAACCCAACGCCTCCTGCAGCGCGATGTGATTAACGGTGTTGAGCAGATGCTCCTGCCCGCGCAGCACGTGCGTCACACCCATCGCGGCATCGTCGACCACGACGGCAAAGTGGTAGGTGGGCATGCCATCGCTCTTGCGGATGACAAAATCCTGCACCTGACCCGCGCCGACGCCCTGGTTGAGACCGAGCACCGCATCATCGAAAGAATGGTCACGCACCGGCATGGCAAAGCGCACCACATGGGGGCGATTTTCAGTTTCATATTGTCGAATCTGCTCGTCGGTCAACTGGGGGCGATGGTAAATGAAAACCCGCTTAGCACGCTCTGCAACTGCCCGCTGCTGTTCCAGGTCCTGCTGAGTTTCATACGCCTTGTACGCCAGGCCGCGCGCGATCAGGTCATCGATTAAAGGGTTATAGATCGCCTGTCTTTTTGATTGAAATATCAGTTCCGTATTGTCCCACTGCAGCCCGAGCCACTGGAGGTTTTCTACCAATTTGTGCACGGCGTCTTCGCTGTTCCGTGCAACATCGGTGTCTTCGATGCGCAATAAAAATTTCCCGCCCATGTGCCGTGCCAGCAGCCAGTTAAACAGCGCCGTGCGGGCACCGCCCACATGAAGATAACCCGTGGGGGAGGGCGCAAACCGCGTAACGATTGAACTGCTGGCAGACATTTTTCTAGATTCTCCCTGTGCCTGCGGGGCGTTGTCGAATGCGTCGGCGAAGGCGAACGTATGCCCAGGTGGCGGCTCCCGATAATGCATAACCGACCGAGCCAATTGCCAATATGTAACGGTGCGCCACGATCAGCATGAGCAGCAGAATCAGAACCGCCAGGAGATTTCCCAGCGAGCGGCGTCCGCGCAGGTAACGATTGACCAGATGCGGATAACGCACTGCGCTGACCATCAGCAACCCGTTGATCAACACCAGCAACGGCAGCACGTTTGCCACCTGGCGGCCGAACTCTGTCCAATGCTCGGCGATCTCCTGCTGCATCAGGATGTAAGCCGCGATTGCGGTACCAGCCCCCGGACTGGGTAATCCCAGGAAACTGAAATGATGTTGTTCGCCATGCTCGTTGGAGACGTTGAAGCGCGCCAGCCGAATGGCTGCGCAGCTGGTGTAGAAGGCTCCGATGGCCCAGACAAGCCGCGTGACCATCGGTGGCAGATCAATCGTGTGATACGATTTGAAGAGCGCCATAGCGATGAACGCGGGTGCAGCGCCAAAGCTTATGACATCCGCCAGGCTGTCTAACTGCCCCCCGAAGTCGGTCGTGTGGCGTGCAAAGCGTGCCAGCCGCCCGTCCAACGCATCAAACAGTGCCGCTGCGAAGATCAGATAAGCGGCCGCAATGAAATGGTGCTTAGTAAAAAACTGCGTCAGTGGGTCGGCGCTTTGATCACCGGCGTCCAGGCCGGCCACATACATTGCCGCAAAGCCGCAGATCGCGTTTCCCAGCGTGCACAGGCTCGGCAATGAATAGACCGAGCGAATATACGCCCGGCGACCATGGCGCCGCATGCGCAACCGGCGATGCTCCAGGGCACTGTCTGACAATTTGCGGCGCTCGGTGAACTCGGCGGGTGATAGAGGAATTAGATTGCGATCAGGCGGTGAGGTCATGGTGCCGCCTGCTGCGATGCAATTCCATCACTTGCCCCAGCCGCAGTATTCCCTGCCCATTTGACCGTCGCAATCACATCGGCCGCCCCATGCACCTTCTGGCCCACCCGCACGTGTACCTCGGGGTGAAGCCAGCGCGGAATGTATAACTCTGTGCGACTGCCAAACTTGATCATTCCGAAGCGCTGCCCTCGCTTCAGGCTGGTGCCCGTGGGCGCGGTGCAGACAATTCGCCGCGCGATCAATCCCACGATTTGTTTCACCACCGCGATGGGCCGTTCTCCGCTCGCTTCGGCAAGCACCAGCGTGTTGCACTCATTTTCTTCCGATGCCTTGCCATGACTCATCGCATTGACGAATTTGCCGCGCTTGTACACCACATTAATCACGCGGCCATCGCACGGGGCGCGGTTGATATGCACATTAAACACCGACAGGAAAATTCCCACGCGGATCGCCGGCCCGCCCAGCAGCTCGTCATTTTCAATTTCAATGATGTCGGAAACGACCCCATCCGCCGGGCTTACCATGGCGTTCACGTCGGTGGGAACCGGACGCTCCGGGTCTCGGAAAAATGCCAGCAGCCAAATCCAGATCGGTAGCACCAAAAGCGCCAGCGGCCAGAAGATGACCCCCAGCCCCACGCTCACTGCCGCCAGCAGCAATGTGCCGATGAGCATCTCGCGAAGTCCGTGGCGGGTAAGTGGTAACATAGGCGGCAGGCGATTGAATTGCAGCGGGTATTAAAGCGTGAAGAAACGTTTGAGCGCATGCACCGTCGCCTGGCGTTGCACGGCCGCGATGGATTCCAGCAACGGAATATCCTTCGGGCAAACCTGAACGCAGTTACCGGCTTTGCCGCAGTCGGCGACGCCGCCCTCGCCCATCAGCGTTTCGATGCGCTCATCCTTGAGTTCCTTACCTACCGGGTGCAGGTTGAACAAAAGGGCCTGGCTGATAACGGCGGCACCCACAAATTCATTTTTAGGTGTGTATTGCGGGCAAGCCTCGAGGCAGCAGCCGCAGCTGATACAGCGCGATAGCGGATAGCGCACGTTCGCCAGGGCCTGCGACATCGTCGGGCCCGGGCCAAGATCATAAGTGCCGTCGATTGGTACCCACGCCTTAACCCGTTTCAGATCGTTGAACAACCGTTGTCGATCAACAAAAAGATCGCGGATGAGGGGAAACTTTCCCATCGGCTCCAGCGTGATGGGCTCATTATCCGGGCTAATGGTATTCACCAGCGCCGAGCAGCTTTGCCGCGTCTTGCCATTAATCACCATCGTGCACGCCCCGCAGACCTCTTCCAGGCAACCGCTGTCGTAAACCACGGGGGTGGTGGCCTTACCATCGCGCTGAACCGGGTGCGCCGAAATGTATTGCAGGCACGAAATGATGTTCATCTGCGGCCTAAATGGCACGGCAAATTCTTCCCAGCGGGCCTCGGCTTGCGGACCATCCTGGCGTCGAATTCGCAGAATCACTTGACGGTCGCTGGTGCCTGAAGGGGGGGCGATGGCTGGGGTGAAACTCATAATAACGAAGTTTATGGAGCTTCGCAGAGAGTGACAAGTAATAAGCGAAGAGTAGCGTAGCCATAGACATTCATTTCAGCCCACAACGCCGGCACGCCGATAGGATTATGGGACCCAGATTATCAAGGAGCTGCAGTTGCCTGTTGGAGCTTTAAGGGATCGTTCAAGCCGTGAGTTGCCGGTGCGTTTGTTGGCTCAATGCCATCCAGAGCTGGCGCGCGACATCAGCCAATGGGTCCGCGCGCAGCCCGTCACGCGCCCGCCCGAGATCGGCCGGGTCGCCCGCATTGTCCAAAAGGGAAATAACGATTTTTTGATGAACTGCCTCTCACCGTCGGCAGCGCTCGATTATCTGGCGGAATTGGGCCCCGACCGTCGGTTGGTTCACCTATTTGCACAGGTGTCTGATCTACTGATTTTCTTAGCACAATCCGATGCCCTCCGCTGCGCGCAGCGCCCGGAATGGATCCCGCTGGTTTTGCTGCCCTTGATTGATGGATCACACTTGCGGCAATGGCTTTCGCGCACGGCACCGGGCGACTGGCCGTGGAATCTTTTGCAGGAAGGCGTATCTGATGACGCAACCGCGCAGGCGCTACAGCGGTTGGACGAACAAATGACCCGGATCGTGCGCGACCTGTGCACGCAGCGCAGCGCCCAGCTTGTCGCCAAATACGCTAACCGACCGACTCCGGCCGACATCATCGCCGGCAGGCAGCGCCCACTGCGCGTACTCACCTTTGCAGCGCAGACCAGCGTTTATCAGCAGTATTGCGCCCGGGATATAGCCGATGGATTGCGCGTCAACGGCGTGCAGGCGGAAGCGAGCATCCTTATGCCGTCTCCGGCGATGGGATATGAGCTTCTCGACCGCTTATTAGGTTTCGATCCTGATGTGCTCTTTTTAAATGGCACGCATCGCGGTTCGCTGACGAGCATCCTCGACGCGCTTCCGCCGAATCTGTGCGTGCTCAGCTGGGACCAGGACTACGCGGTTGCGCCTGCGGATGATTATCTGAGCAATTGCGGGCCTCGGGATCGCCTCATGGTGATGGTGCGGGAATGGCGGGCCGATGCTGCGCTGCGTGGCATCGAGATCGACAGGGTTTCCCACCTCAATCTGGGAAGCAACACGCGTATCTACTACCCGCCTGCCCAAGCCGTGGAATCCGAATATGACGTGCTGTTCGTGGGAAACATTCATCCCTTCGAATCGTACCGCCACATAATAGGGTTTGATCGGCTCGATGAAAACATGCAGAAGCTGCTGCTGCGATCGCGCGAACGATTAATCGAATGGGTGAATAGTCGCAGCGAAAACGAAACCCATGTGCTGCCCGATTGCGATCAGTTCCTCCGGCAAACGCTCGTGGAAATGAACTTGGCACCGAGTGGCGATCAGCGGAAGTGGCGCTTCACCGTTAACTATTTCCGATATCGAATTGCCCATTTAACGGTGCGGCAACTTTACCTTGAATCGCTGACTGAATTTCGCCTGGGGCTTTTCGGGCGCGGCTGGGAATCGTTCGAAACGCTCGCGCGGTTTGCTATGCCCCCTTTAGACAATGGCGATCCGCTTCGCGAAGCCATCCATCGGTCGGCCATCAACCTGCACCTCCACACCTGGACGGTGCACCACCCACGCTTGTACGACACCGCAGCGGCGGGGGGTTTCCTGCTGGTCGGAAGGGTCGGAGAAGATTATCCCATCGACAAGGTCTTCACCGTCGGCAAAGAACTCGATTGCTTTGGATCAATTGCCGAATTGAAAACTAAAATTCGTTATTACCTGGCACACCCCCAGGAGCGTCAGACCATGGCTGCGGCGGCAGCAGAGCGGGCGTGGCATTCGCATTCGATCGATCTGCGGATGGCGGATGCGATCCGATGGCTGGGAGACGAAAAGACCACCTGTCGCCGCGCGACTGGATCACGCGCTGCCTGAGGAGGAATCGCATGTCAAACGCGGGCAGATCGATCGTGGTTCCTCCCCCCGACACCAGTGGGGCGCGCCCTTTTCGACTGCCGATATTCGTTACGCCGCCGCCGCGGATCGAGCCTTCTCCCAGCAGCGCATCCGAGCACGTCGGCGATCCCTTTTCACCCCACAAGATCCTCAACCACATCGATCGCCTGCAACGCGTGGCCGCCGGTGAAATGGTTTATCCCATCACCGTTGAAATTGATCCAACCAATAAGTGCAACCATACCTGCCAATGGTGCGTCAGCGCGCAGTCGCATACCGGCGAATTGATGGATATCGACCGCTTTACGCGGCTCATCGTCGAACTCAAGGCGGCCGATGTGCGTTCGGTGGTGCTCAAGGGGGGTGGTGAACCGACGACGCACCCACATTTTCTGGACATGCTGGATGTCTTGCGCGACAGCGGGATGGCGGCCGGCCTGATCACCAATGGGTCAATGCCACGAAAAGGCAGTGTGGATAAAATCATAAAAACCTGCCAGTGGGTACGCGTCAGTTTGGACGCAGCTACCGCGGCGACGCATCAATCGATTCATGGCAGTCGGGATTTCGCACGCATCATCGTCAATATCGAAGAGCTGGCCGCAGCCGGTACTTCCACAACGGTGGGGCTCAACTTTGTGGCCGAGCAGCGCAATCATGCGGAGATGGCTTCCTTTGCGAGCCTCGGCAAGTCATTGGGCGCAGCCTACGTGACCATTCGATGTGTATTTGATCCCACCCAGCCAATGTCCCCGGCGATGCGTGATGCCATGCGTGCCAACGCGATTGCTGCCAAACTTCAGGAAACCCAGTCGTTTCGCGTGTTCCTGGGAAGCTTTACGGATCGCTATCTAAGCGCCGACGCCCACGCCCCCTTCCCATATGCCAAATGCATGGGCCCCAACCTGATCGGTATCATCGGGGGCGAAGGCGAGGTTTACGCTTGTTGTTTTCTGCGCGGGAATAAATCATTCAGCTTCGGAAATATCAACGAACAGAGTTTCGCGGAAATATGGTCAAGTGATCGCCGGGCGCAGGTAATGAATTCCGTTTACCGGGGTGAATGCGGCAGGGTATGTGCGGGCGGGATGACGGCGAATCGATACAATACCTACAATGAGATTCTTAATTATCTTGCCAGCGAGGATAAGCCGCACGGGGAGTTCGCCTAATAAGCTGGGTATCCATTTTTATGATCAATGATCACGTTAATTGTCTTATTCGCCCACGGGTCGTGTTGGATAACCCTGAAGAGCCGCTGGAAATGATCGGCTTCACAGTCGCACGCTACAAGTTCGCCTGCAAATGGCTGCGCGATCAGGATTATGTGCTGGAAGTAGGGTGTGGGGAGGGGTTTGGTTGTAATTTTTTCAGCCGGCATGTTGCAAAAGTGACCGGGGTGGACATCGATCCCGGATTAGTAGAGCGATGCCGTACACGGTATACGCGAGAAAACCTGCGGTTTCTGGTGGAGGATATTGTCCATCCCCGACAAATGGCCAAGGCAACCTATGATGCAATCGTGAGTTTTGAGATGATAGAACACATCAGCCAGGAAGATGGACAACTGATGGCCGCGAATGTCGCCGCAATGTTAAAAGACCGCGGCTTAGCGATACTGAGTACGCCCCGGGTGCGTGAAGACCGCAGCGTTTCGCGGCAACATATGCACGTTTTTGAGTACGACTACGACACGTTATTGGCGACGCTGCAGCCGCATTTTCACAGGGTGATGGTGTTTTGTCAAAATGATGAATATATCTATGCCGGCCATCCTTCGACGGCGTGGAACTACATAGCCCTATGTTTTAAATAACAGGTCCTACATCCAGGCGATGTTTCCGCATTTTTTTATAGAGAGTGGTCCGGTTGATATCGAGTTCCCGGGCAGTGGCCTGCCGATTCCATTCATTGCGATCGAGGGCGGCCTGAATAATGAGGCGTTCGGGAGCTTCCAGTGCCTCTTCCAAGGGCAGGGGGTGGGTACCAGGGAGATCTTTATCCAGATCCACCACCGGGTGCGGCGTTAACCCTTGCAGCGTTTCGGGTAAATCTTCAAGGTCGATTTGCGGGTGGCGGCAAAGAAGAACCGCGCGCTCGACGGCGTTTTCAAGCTCGCGCACGTTACCCGGCCAGTCGTAATGCTGAAGCGCACTCATGGCCGCCGGTGTGAAGCCAAGGATTTCCCGATTGTTCTGCCGCGCGAAATGTCGCAGGAACTGCCCGGCGAGAAGGCCGATGTCGCCCGCGCGTTCGCGCAGCGCAGGTAAGCGGATGTTCACCACGTTGATGCGGTAATAGAGGTCCTGGCGAAATGTTTGCGCGGCAACCAGAGTGCCCAGGTCGACGTTGCTCGCCAACAACACGCGCGCATCCACCGTCCGTGTGATCTCGCTGCCAACGGGTTCGAAAGAACGCTCCTGTAAAACGCGCAGCAGTTTTACCTGCATTGCCGGGGATGCTGAATTGATTTCATCCAAAAACAGGGTGCCCCCATCGGCGGCCATAAAGCGGCCCATCTTGTCGGCAATAGCGCCAGTGAAAGCGCCTTTGACGTGACCAAATAGCTCGGATTCCAGTAGGGTTTCCGGAAGCGCGCCACAACTAATCTCGATGAACGGCTTGTTCCGCCGGGCACTGCGGTGGTGGATCGCCCGCGCCAGGAGCGATTTGCCGGTACCGCTTTCGCCAGTCATCAAAATCGTGGTACGTCCATCGGCGACGGTCTGCGCGAGGTCAAACACTTTGAGCATGCGTGGGTCGTGTCCCACTAGATTCTCCATGCCGAAGCGGGTGTCGAGCTGGTGTTTGAGGGTTTGATTTTCAAAAAGGAGCGATTGTTGTCGGGCCGCTTTCTCAACGACGACGCGAATTTCCTCGTCGATGATGGGCTTGGTCAGGTAATCAAAGGCTCCCTTCTTGGTTGCCTCCACGGCTCCTTCGATCGACCCGTAGCCGGTTATTACAATGACCACCACATGAGGAAATCGCCTTCTGATATCCGTAAGAAACTCAGCTGGCTTGACGCGCGGCATGTTGATGTCCGCCAGGAGCAGTTCAAATGGCGCCGCCTCCAACTGCAACAGCGCATCGGTGGAGTCGTGGGAACCTGTGACATCGTATCCCTCGCGACGCAGAAACTGCGCCAATGAGCGGACGACAATGCGGTCCTCATCGAGAATCAAAAGCCGCGGCTTATGGGGCATGTTGTTCTGCAGCATTTATATTTGTTTTCCAACGTCTATGGAGAGCATCGGCAATAACCGATGGTGAGAAAAAGCAACGCGTGGATTTACCGGTGATGACAAGTAAGGTATCGGACCTGAGCATCAACGATTTGATTTCCACTTTGTGGTGATCTGACTTTCAATAACTGGAGATGCAACATGCGAGTTGGTGTACCTAAAGAAATCAAATCCGATGAATATCGTGTTGGAATGATCCCTGTCGGGGTGGCTTCGCTGGTCAAGGCGGGGCACCGGGTCTTGGTCGAAACGGAGGCGGGGGCCGGCTGCGGATTCCCAGATGAGGATTACACGGCGGCAGGCGCGACCATCGTGGCAACGGCGGGGGAAGTATTTGCCGGGTCGGAGATGGTGGTCAAGGTGAAGGAGCCGCAGGGTGCTGAAATCCAGCACTTTCGAAAAGGGCAGATCATATTCACCTATTTTCATTTTGCGGCGTCGCGCCAACTGACTCAGGCTTGTCTGGACAGCGGGATCGTGGCCATCGCTTATGAGACCATCGTGGATCGCGCGGGTCGCTTGCCTTTGCTTACACCGATGAGCGAGGTGGCCGGGAAGATGAGTATCCAGGAGGGCGCG
>JBBSFP010000013.1:0-16041 GCA_038238625.1 Tepidisphaerales bacterium | reverse complement strand
GATTTCAATGCCAACGCGCCAGGGCAGCTGATCGGGATCGATCGGGTAAAGCAGGCGACGCGCGAGGCGATGACAGCCAACGGCGGGGATGTGCCGCGGCGGCTGATTCAGCGGATTTTGGATGAGGGGTTCGTGGATACGCTTGCCGCCCTTGATCCGCAATGGAATCAAAAGGGTAGTTTCACAACCCAGCAGCCTGGCCAGCGGTTGGATTACATTTTCACTCATGGAATTGAGAGTGGGCGCATCAAAGCAGCATGGATCGAGCAGGACCGATTGGCAAAATATGCCAGCGATCACTTTCCGGTGGGTGTTGAGATCGTTTGAGTAATGGCGTTAGGGTTGATTCAATCGCCCGTTGATTTCGATTGATCGCACATCCGCGCGCTGGCAACGTAGAGAGATAGCACTCCAGGAAGGAACCGCACGCATTGAGTTGGCGACAGGTCACTGATCGACTGAAGCATTCGAAACCTACATTGCACCTGGCGGCCCGGCTGGGCCGGGGGCGCGGGCGGCTGCGCTGGTTGGACCATTTGCATAAACCCGCCAGCGCGCCGATAAAACCGGATATGTCGCGCTGGCAGACAGACGTGCTGGCGGCTACCTGGCTGGGGCATGCGACCGTGTTGCTACGCATCGCCGGAAAGACGGTCTTGACCGATCCGGTGCTGGGGATGGGAGTGGGGCTGGGGTTGGGCATCGTGACCGGGGGTCCGCGGCGATTAATCGCCCCGGCGTTGACCTTGCGTGAGCTTCCCCCGATTGATCTGGTGCTGATTTCGCACGCCCATTTCGACCATTTAGACCGTCCGACGCTAAACCGCTTGTCGAAGCGTACGCCGATCGTGACTGCACATCGGACGCGTGACTTGATCGTGGATTTGGGTTTTAAACGGGTGAAGGAGCTGAATTGGGGTGAAAGCACGACAGTGGGTAACTTGCGCATCACCGCACAATCGGTCGCCCATTGGGGCGCCCGTACATTTTTCGACAACCACCGCGGGTTCAACGGATATTTGCTGGAATCGCCGCACCACAGGGTGTTATATGGCGGGGATACCGCCTACCACGAGGGCTTTTTGCATGTGGGGAAAGTGGATTTGGCAATCCTGGGGATCGGGGCCTACAACCCCTATGAAGCAGCCCATGCGACGCCCGAACAGGCATGGGCAATGGCCAACCATCTGAAGGCAGATTACGTTTTGCCCATGCATCACAGCACGTTTCACCTGGGGCATGAACCGGCCGGCGAACCGATGCGCCGCCTGCTGGCGGCAGCCGGCAGCGAGGCGGGAAGGGTGGTAGTGCGGGCCATAGGCGGGCAATTTGCCGCGCCTGCGATCGGGGATTAAATCATTGAGGAGACAAAGGACTGGAAAATCCGGAGGCTCTCTCGATCATCCGTTAGGGTTGATTCCAATGAAAGCGGATGGGGGATTCCACCTCCGGGTGGAGGCTATGGTGTACCGGGCAAGAATGGGCCGCGTTTTCGAGGCGTTGCTTTTGCTCGGCAGTGAGCTCAAACGGTAGATAGATATCCACCGGCAGTTTCCCAATGCGGCGGATGGGCTGCGTGACCATCTCCTTGGAAACGTGCAGACGGGCAGCGCCGAAGTCGATTCCATGCCGTTTGGCAACGATGGCCATGGTGGTGAGGATGCAGGTGCCCAGCGCGGTGGCCACCAGATCGGTGGGGGAGAAGAGTTCTCCCTTCCCCATGTTGTCGGTCGGGGCGTCGGTGTTGATTTTGGAGCCCGAGGGGCCGTGAACCGCTTCGCAGCGGAGATCACCTTTGTATGTAACGTTAATTTCTACCATGGATATATTGTGCGTTTGAAAACGCGATGGGCAAGTATCGGGCAGACTGAATGTTGACGTCTCTCGACAACCCCCCTGTTTTGACGACAATGCCCGCCTTGTTTTGGTCAATGGACTAACGAAGATCGACTAACAAAAAAGGACGCGAAAATGGCCGAAGAAATGCGAACCGATGCGACTGGGAACCCCGCAGGCGTGCAAGTGTTGTTAGACGAGCGCGAGCTGCGCACGGTCTATGTGAACATGTGCCGGCTGCATCCTGCCGCCGAAGAAGTGGTGATGGATCTGGGTTTCAACATGCCCAATCCCAATCCACAACCAGGGCAGAACCAGCTCTTGTTCAAAGTGACCGATCGCGTGGTGATGAGCTACCCGACGGCCAAGCGTCTGGCGATGTCGCTGGGGCAGTTCATCAAGCGTTACGAGCAGCAGTTTGGTGAACTTCCGACAGCACCCGGTGGGGCGGCACGCAAGTAAGTTCAGATGCCACGGGAGCAGCGGAAAGGGCAGCGTCGTTAAGACGCAGCTTCGCGACGCTTCGATGCCATGTGAGCAGCGTCAGGGCTTCATCCTCAAAAAGATCGATAATGGGGCGGCTGTCAAAATGCCGCCAGGCTTCGCACCGCGCGGCGGCCTGGGCTGGCCAGAGCGAGCAGGCAACGGCGGCATCGAAGCGCAGCCGCATTGCCGCCTCGTCGCTGACGATGGGCACACCTCGGTGGGTGTGTTGCCTGCCATCAGCGGCGATTGTGGGATCGGCGATAGCGACGATGCGGATATCGCACGATTTTGCCGCCAGCCGAAATGCCAAAAGGTTGGGGGACAGATCCAGCAGCAGAATTCGTTGTATGCGGAAGCGATCCTGGGCACGCCGCAGCCTGCGCTCGGTTTCCTGTAAACGCACGAGATTTTCGAAGACATCGTTTTGCAGCGGGGTGCGGCGAGCACGGCGAAGGCTGGCGGCAACGCCGCGCGCAAGCCCACGGTAGTAAGCAGGCTTCTGGCTTTGCGCCGATGCGAGCAATCGCGCACGTTTCATCCATTCGCGCGCGTAGGGCAACACCCATGCACGCGGGAAATAACGCGCCGCAACCGCCAGATGCTGGTGCACCTGAGCGGCAAAGACGTCGGCAATGGCCGGGGGCGGACCGTGCCGGCTCATACGCAGATCAGCAAAGCTGCGCACCGTCCACCCGGCGGCCATGAGCAGGCAGGTGGCCTCAAACTCATCGACTCCGCCCAGCAGGGAGTACGAGTCAACGCCAAGGGACTGCAGTGTTTCGCGGCGAAAGCTGGTCGAACTCCCACCGGCGACATTGGGAAAATCAGAGTCCTCCGGCACGCCGGAATCGTCACAGAGTGTGAACACGGCGGCCCCAAGCTGGGGATCTGCCTGGAAGCATCCGATCATTCGCTGAATACTTCCGGGGCGCGGGTGGCAGTCTTCATTGATGACCACTAGATACTGGCCCCGGCATTTTGCTAGCGGACCGATGGTGATGTTGTCCTGCACGCTGTTCAAAGCGTCAGGTTCCAGCATCGCCTGGATGATTCCAAAATCCTCGGCCCCTGAGGTTCGCTTTGCCGCGCCCGCATTGATCAAAAAGACTTCGTATGCTTGCGCAGGCAATCCGCAGCGCGAGATGTGGTGCATCGCCTGTTGCAACAAAGCACGGTCACCATGACCACGGATCAAAAAAGTGACCAGCGGCAACGTAACCTGCGGCGTCGTGACCAGATCGCTGAGCGAATCCATGATGAAATCAAATGTCGTCTGGAAGCTTAAGCCGCCCGAACCAGGACCCGTTCCACCATTTCCGGCCACCGATGCATCAGATCGAAGCTCATCCCGACTGCAAATCCGTGGCGGTGGAAATAGTTGGCGGCATCATGATCTTCGACCCTGCCGCGTTCATCGGGTGCCACAATTTTTTCAATCGCCAAGTGCCCCTGGGCGGTCTGGACCCACACATGCTGGTCGCAGCGTGTGATGGTCCCGGGGGGATAAGCGGACATAACGCCGCCGGGCCGAGCGCGGAAAATGCCGATCGTGCGGCTGCTGAGGGCGGCTTGCGCGGGCGGACCAAGATGGGCGTAGCCGCCGTCGCAGGTGGTATGACCGAAATCCATGGCGCGAACGAATGCCGCGATTCTGCTGGCAGGTTGAGTCCAATCAATATTGCCGTTGAATGGTAGGTCCGGTCCATAAAAACATGCAGGCCCACGACTGCTTGCCGGGGCGTTGGGAAGGGTGAAATTCGGGTGATCCGTGGCAATCCTGTCTACGACCCGGATAGCACATTCAATTATTGCCTGCGTGCATTGCTGTGATCGGTCGTATGCGTTGTCGTTGGACCTGATTGCCATGGGCTGAGTCAAGAGGACGGCACCTTCATTGAACGAATCGGTCATCAGATGTGCGGTGACTTCCCAGGCAGGGGCCTGGTTGATCAATCCCCAGCGAATTACCTGTGAACCTCGATATGCTGGGAGCGGAGCTGGATGCAGGTTGACTGCTGCCAGCCGGGGCATGCTCAAAAATGACGAGGGAATCAGCCGCCGATAGCCGACGCATAATAAAAGATCGGGCCGGTTACCTGGGCGGTTGCTAATGTCATCTGGCGGGACGGCATCCTGCACGCAGGGAATCCCAAGCTCCCGGCATGCATCCACCAGGGCCGGTGCCGAAATTCCGATCGCCGACGACGTAAAGCACTCGACAACGGTATGGCCTGCCTGGCAAAGTGCACGGAGCGCGCCGAGTCCGGAATCGCCAGCCGCGAAGAGCAGAATCCGCAAATGCTTAGCCATCCATGGCCTCGATGTTGGATTGTCCCCAGGTTCTGATGTAAGCAGACGTCATTTGGGACAGTATCGTCGACAGTTGAAACGGTCAATTAAATATGGTTTGACACGGGCTTGTGGCCACCGATCGCAGCGTCGATCCAGACATGGATCTTGCACGAATCGAATATCAACGGAGCCAGTGGCTCGCCGGGTGGGTATAATCAGACCAACTTGATCTTGAGCCTTTTAAATCCCGACCCGGTCCCTCCGCTGCTCGATGCGAACGGGCCGCGCGCCATTTCGGCAGTGCAGGTGCTGCGCATCAGCGTGACCGACCGCTGTAACTTTCGCTGTGTTTACTGCATGCCAGCCGATGGGGTTCAGTGGTTGCCGCGCGCGGAGATCATGAATTTTGAAGAGATTGCCGAGGTCGTGCGTGCGGCGATCGACTTACATGGCATTCGTCGGTTTAAACTTACCGGTGGCGAGCCGACCGTTCGCCATGGCATTGTCGAACTTGTGCGGCTCATACGGCGGATTGATGGGATCGAGGATCTTTCGCTGACCACCAACGGCATGCTGCTTGAGGATTTGGCAGAGCCCTTGAAACACGCAGGGCTCGACCGCATCACGGTCAGTATCGATAGCCTGAACCCCGATCGTTATGCACGAATTACACGAACGGGCGATCTGGCGACGGTGTTGCGCGGCCTGCACCGAGCCGAAGACGTCGGCTTTGCATCGCTGAAAATCAATTGCGTGACCATGCGTGGGGTTAATGAAGATGAGCTGGCGGATTTTGCCCGGCTGACGCTTCAGCGGGCCGTGACCGTGCGCTTCATAGAATACATGCCACTGGGGGATGCTGCCTTGCTGCATTTGCCCCAACCGCAACGGGTATCGACTGACGAGATTGGCCCAGCCGGTGGCTGCGGCGCGCAGGATCGCGGCAATGCCTTTTTGAGCGAAGAAGAAACTCGCGCCGCCATCGAGCGCGAGTTAGGCGCCCTGCAACCCGTTGATCGCATGAGCGAAGCGGGCGTGGGACCAGCGGTTCCGTATCAGCTGGCGATCGGGCAACCGCGCGGGCGCATTGCCTTCATCAGCGCCATGTCAAAACCGTTTTGTGCCACCTGCAATCGCCTGCGATTGACGGCCAATGGTCGATTGCGCTCGTGTCT
The DNA here is from genome assembly GCA_038238625.1 of Tepidisphaerales bacterium. GTDB lineage: Bacteria > Planctomycetota > Phycisphaerae > Tepidisphaerales > Tepidisphaeraceae > JBBSFP01. Next base: position 10,252 of record JBBSFP010000013.1, on the reverse strand, counting down.
TTTTGAAGGGGGCGAAGTGGATTTGTTACCGGTGTTGCGCGACCCAGGCGTTGGCGATCGTGCCGCTGCCATTGCGCAGGCGATGGTGGATTGCGTGCGTTTGAAACCGATCGTCCACAGCGGTCATGGCAATCAGCAAATGAGCCGCATGGGCGGATAATTCACGCGGGTCCTTACATGGCATTGGTTGCAGGCAGGTTCACACGTTACTCGATCAAATGCGCTTGCCTTACAATCCCGCCCGCTGATGTCTAAAAAGCGCAATGATTTTTTTGACAGGCTGGTTTACTTCACACTGCGTCTGGTCGCGGGGGTGTTGCATTGCTTTCCAGTGAATGTCGATTTGCGCACCGCACGCTTCCTGGGTGATTGCCTTTATACCTGCGATCGCAAACACCGAATGCGGGCCATGGCCAATTTGGCGCGCTGTTTCCCCCACATGACTGAGCCAGAGCTCAAAATCATGACCCGGCGGAGCGTGCAGCACCTCGTAATGCTGGGGTGCGAGGTTCTTTTCACCACGCGTTTGATCCGCATCGACACCTTTTCGCGCTATTTCGAACTTACGCAGTTCCAGCCCGCCTTGCGCCTTATGCTTCAACGCAACCAGGGGCTCATCATGCTCACCGGCCACTACGGGAATTGGGAAGTGCTCGGTTACTTGCTGGCAGCACTGGGTTTTGAAACCACCAGCGTCGCCCGACCGCTCGATAACGCTTATGTGAACAAATGGTTGCTGGGTGTTCGCCAAAAACAGGGCCAGCGGATCATCGATAAAAAAGGTGCCAGCTCGGAAGTGACAGACATCCTCGCCAACGGCGGGGTGGTCGCGTTTATCGCCGATCAAAATGCTGGCACCAAAGGAATCTTTGTCGATTTCTTCGGGCGGATGGCCAGTACCTATAAATCCATTGGACTGCTTGCCATGGAATATCGGGTGCCCGTGGTGATCGGTTTTGCCAGCAGGATTAATAACAATTTCCATTTCCAGGTGGGGGTTCAAGACATTATCTGGCCAGAGCAGTGGGATCAGGAAGAGGATTCTCTGCGCTACATCACGCAGCGTTACACCAAGGCGATTGAGGACATCATCCGGGCCGATCCGGGTCAGTATTTGTGGGTCCATCGGCGGTGGAAGACGCGCCCCAGGGGAGAGGTCGCCCAGCAATACGACTAAAAAAAGCCGGGGCACACAGCGTGCCCCGGCCTGGGAGAGCTCTATTGGCGCGGGGATATCCCTACCGCGCGATGGGTGCAGTATTCACTCCTCAGATTCACACTTCGTAGACATGCATCTCATAGGCACCGAAGCTGTCGGTGAGGCTGTTGTTACTCAGGCTGACCGAGCGGTTCTCACCATCCACGGTGGCGCTGCTGGCGTTGGCTCCGCCCAGTGATACCTGTTGCGTGGTGCTGTTGGCGGACATATTCAGCACGAAATAGTACTTGTGACCGTTGTAAACCCGGACCATTCCTTCCAGCGGCGATGACGTGCCCAGCGACAGCCCGCTGGTCGAGTCGGTGCTCAAGATTGCCTTGGCAAGGTGCGTGAGCCGGGCGTTCTGCCGGGTCATTTCGGAAACAACATCGGAGGTCATGGCATCCCATGAAAAACCGTTCCCGATTTGCTGGGGGAAGTAAGTGATTCCAGTTGCGCCATGGAGTACGGCATTCCAGACTTCCGCACGGAATTCGCCGGCGGTGACGCCACGTGCCCCAAGTTTTTGATCGCTGGCTTCGATGATCGCAAACTGCCGTTTGCCACCGGATACTTTTCGCAGCGCATCGACTGCCTGGCCGGATTCGCCGAGGTGGGCGGGATCATTGTGACCGGTGATCGGGTAGATATCGCTGGAGTCCCAGTCGGTGCTGGCAGTGTACTGCTTGTACATGTTGGCCAGCCCTGGATCCATGGCCATGCCGCCCACATAATTTTCGATTACGGGAACGTTGGAGGCAACGCCTTTGAGCGTCTGATATTGCGACAGAAGCGTGGAGGCGGATACACCGTTGTAGTCCGGCTCATCGCCGCCGAGTACCCAGGCCAGCAGGTTGGATGTTTTGGCATCGGCGGACAAATTGGAATAATCGGGCTGGCGGATGACCTCGAGTCCGGCGGACGCCGCCGCTGACGTCCAGTTGGCGATGGAGACGGTCCCGCTCATGCCTTCGTAGGCAAACAGGGTGTTGACGCCTCGCGATTTCCATTTGGAGAAGGATCCGGTGGGCTGGCTGAAGACGGAAATGGGAATGTACCCACTGGCATCGGGCAAGGGCGTTGGGGCCGGCGCGGGTGCGGGGGCGGGTGCTGGTGCCGGCGTGGGCGCCGGGGCCGGTGCCGGTGCTGGAGCGGGAACAGGCGTAGGTGCCGGTACGGGGGCCGGGGTCGGCTTCGGAGCGGGTGTTGGCACCGGTGCGGGCGCAGGCGTTGGAACAGGCGCAGGGACCGGGACTGGAGCGGGAGTCGGTTTGGGCGCTGGTGCCGGTGCGGGAATCGGGATCGGAACCGGGATTGGCGCTGGGTTGGAGGGGGGCGGCACCGGGGTCGGCGTTCCGGCTTGCACACCCGTCAACACCGTCCCGTTCACCATCGTCTGGCCGGTTCCCGGGATGACAATACTATTAGTATTGGGCTCAACAAACTTATCGGACCCCGATCCGCCCACTAAAGTGTCGATGCCCGATCCGGCACTTACGACGCTGTTGTTGCCGTCGCCATTTTCGACCATGAAATTCAAGCGCAGCCGCCCAATCACCACGTTGTCATCACCGTTGCCAGTGGTGACATGGACGCGCTGGATATCGCCCAATGCGACGAAAAATGAATGGCGGTTGATGCGCACAGCCAACTCATCACGCTGACGGGAGTTGCGGCTGAAGCTGATATTGTCGGCACCCCCTGTTCCATGGATCGTCAGAATCCCGCTATCGCTTAGCGCTACCGGTGCCGCCATCATTCGCCGCTCTTCAAGGGTTTCCAGGGTCGCAGCGCAAGCAGCCGACAGACGGACATTGGATTCGATTTGTTTTTTAACATCGCGGCCATTGAGACGTTGACCAAAACGACGAAGATTCCGCACGATTCCGTTCATTATTTTTCTCCTCTTTGAAACTTCTTCAGACAAATTCGAGAAATAACCACGTCGCACCAGGCGCGCAATCAGACTGGTAGGGGGCGTTGTGAGAGCAAAATGATGTAATCTGGAGAATCTTCCAGGGGTTTACACCATGAAGCCCAAAGCAACAGGCCCCGCGCGGCTTTAGCCTTAAGCCGATCAATAAAGAGCGCCAAGCATGACGAGCCCATGACGGTGGACACTCCACCGTTTTTCAGGTTTCGCCTTCATTCGCAGCGAAGCGCATCCATTCATAGTTGAATGGTTTGCCACCGCTGAACGAACCCGGCAGGCGTTGACAGCGCCCGAGGTCTGGCACGTTGTGGAACAAGCGTGTGCCCAAACCTCTACATGACCACCGCACTCGGGAAGGACAGCGGTCACTTGCGAAACCAGAGGACTTTTCAATTTGCCAAACCGATGGTTCGGGTTCATACCCGTTAAATCGGGCAAATTGAGTGTCGAGTGTAGATACCAGTGGGTCCGATAATCGTCAAGCCGCAAAACCTGGAAATTCGGAATCTAAGTAAAAACCAACCGGCGGGCGTGAGGTGGTTTGCAGGCGGGGATTCGGGTCACCCTGTCATGCGGTTTGCTATCGATTATCGCTTGCGAGAGAATGCCCGGTGTCTATAATGCCGCCTGCCTCTTGGGCCGTTGGCGCAGCTGGCTAGCGCACCAGCATGACACGCTGGGGGTCACAGGTTCGAATCCTGTACGGCCCATTTTTGATCCGCAGATGGCAGGGGGAGCTTGCCGCCAAGGTGGGCGCGACGCTCTAAACTTTCATTGGAATTAGACTATGAACCAGCGCCGTCGTCGGGCTGACCATGGAGATCGAAACAGCCGTCTGCGGCGATTGCGCCCTGCGCTTTGCGAAGAGCTGGAATCACGGCTGCAGTTGACGACGCTGACGTTAAGCATGTCGGCGGTGGAAGTGTCGGCTAAGGCGGGCACGCCTGTGGTTTTTACCGTGACGCGCGACAATAGTGTGGGCAATCTGCTGGTGAACTACCGTGTGGGTGGCGAGGTAATGCCCGCGGATCTGACCAGCCGCCTTTCGGGCAGCCTGACCCTCGCCGCCGGGGCGTCGACCGGGACCATCATCGCCACGCCGCTCGATGATGCGCTGAGCGGCAGCAACAAGAGCCTGACGATTCAGTTGGAGGAACCCGATGGGTGTGGGTACACGCTGGGCAGCGCATCGCAGGGGACGGTGCGTTTTGATGAGAGCAATGCGTTGAGCAATAAAGTGCGTGAGGTAGGGCCAGGGCATGCTTATGCATCGCTCGCCGCCGCCTACAGCGCCGCCAGCCCGGGGGACACAATCGATATTTTCGCCAATGGCAGCACGCCCTACACGGGCGCTAATAACTCCATCGTGGTGCAGAAGAATAACCTCACGATCCGCGGCATCGGTCTGGGGCGGGTGAAAGTACAAAACGATCCCAGTAACCTGCTTTCCATCGGCATAGGGATCATTGTCGGTGATGTCGGTGTCACAGGTCTCAAGATTGAAAACCTTGACGTGGAAGGGTCGCGGGTGGCCGATGCCAACGGGGCGGGTTTGCGCATGCAGGCGGATAGCTGGCAGGTGACCAACTGCTATTTTTACAACAATGAGAACGGCATTCTCGCCAGCGCAGGCGGGGCTGGCTTCGCCTCGATCACGTATTGCGAGTTCAATTACAATGGCCTGACGGATGCCGGGGCATCGCCTGGCCAGCAGCACAATGTCTATGTCAGCACGGGCTATGCGCAGCTCACGTTTGAATACAACTACTCGCACGATTCGGGGGATGGGCATCTGCTCAAAACGCGGGCCCGGCTTAATTACATTGAATACAACCGCCTCATCGGCACCAAAGTGGAGAGCTACGAGATCAACGTCCCCGATGCCGGTAAAACCTACATCATCGGTAACATTGTCCACCAGTCGAGCACCAGCCAAAACGGCGGGATCATTGATTACGCATCTGAAAACGCGCCGCAGGCGGGGGATTTTTTATATCTCGTCAACAACACCGTGGTGAACGATCGCGGCGCGGGTACCTTCGTGCAGGCGAGCCTGATCCCAGCCGGGTTCAATGTCACCTCGGTCAACAACATCTTTGCCGGGCCGGGTACCGTCTACAACCTTGGGGGTGGAGTCGTACCCACTCAGGCGGGTAACGTGGCCGTCAGCACCGTCGCCGCTGCAAAATTCGTCGACCCCACCAATTTCAACTACCACTTGCTCAGCGGATCACCCGCCATCAATGCCGGCGCTGCACCCGGGGCAAGCAGCGATGGAGTGTCACTGCTGCCCATCGCAGAACCCCTGAACGACGAGAGCTTCAGTAATCGCACCGCTGATGCCACGCTCGATTCCGGGGCGTACGATTTCACGGATACATTGCCCCCCTGGCTGGCTGCCGATAGCCTGGCCACCTGGGATCCGGTGTACAAGATTTTGACCATCACCGGCGCCGCCCGGATCATAGCTAATCCCGGGGCCAATCCCGGGGCCGATCAGCCCAATATATTTGCCGCTTCCGCGGGGGCGCAGCTTGCGGTGCAACCCAGCGGCGGGGGGGCCGTGCAGGTGGGAAGTATCACGCTGCAAACCGGGGCCGGTATTACCCTCGCCCAGACCAGCGCGCTGCTGGGAACGGTGATGGTGGTTGATGGAACTGTGGTGATCGCCGGGGGTAAGCTCGATCTTTCAGATGGTGGCTTGATCGTTAATCCGCAGTCCAGCACGGGATCGGCTGGAGCCGTGAGCAGCCTGGAAAGCGCGATTGCTGCCGGTCGAAATGGTGGGTTGTGGAATGGCACCAACGGAATCACTTCCTCCACCGCGCAGTCTGATCGCACCGCGCACCATTTTGAAACCAGCGCCGTGGGAATCGCGCTCAACGGCAGTTTGCTATCGATTAAAAAAACCTTTGACAATCAGAGTGTCAATCCAAACTCCGTGCTGCTGCGATACACAGTGGTTTCAGATGTCGACCTCAATGGCACCGTCGACGATGACGACGCCACCGCGATCGGGTTGTATTACGATCGGGGTCTCACCACCGGCCATCACTGGTGGCAGGGGGACCTGGATGGAAACGGGAAAATCGACGATGACGACGTAAGCCTGCTGGGCCTTTTCTACGGTAGCAACGCTCCTGCCCCGGCGGGTGCGCCAACAGCAGTACCTCTGGTTGTCACTGCCGCACCCCACGCGCGACACAAAAACCGGGCTTAGATCCTGTTGCAGTTTTGGAAGATTTTCAGATGTTGAAACATTGCCACACCCATGGAATTCGTCTGCCTGCTCGAAAAGCAGCACGGCCGACGATCGAATTACTTGAAAGCCGCCAGATGTTGTCGGCAGCGATCCTTCGGCCGGACCACGTGGTGGTGGTAATCGAGGAGGATCGCTTTGCTGGTGCCGTTGGCGATTCGGCCAACCTGCCTTATTTCAATTCGCTGGTGTCTTCCGCACTGGTTTATACCAATGCCCATGGCGTTGCCCATCCCAGCGAGCCGAATTACCTGGCGCTCTATTCCGGCTCCACTCAGGGCGTGACCGACAACAACACCAACCACAATTTTAACGGCACCGCCAATCTCGCATCGCAGCTCAACTCCACGAAGTTCAATGGTCAGTACATGAGCTTTCGCGGTTACTCTGAAAACCTTCCTGCCAACGGCGATACCACGACGACCAAGGCGGGGGATCCGAATAATCACAGCGCGCCGCCGGATTTGTATCTGCGCAATTACAATCCGATGGCGATGTTCAACAACGTCGGTACGCGAAATGGCGTGGCGGTAGCCAACTCCGCGGTCAACCTTCGATTCGATCAGTTCCCCACGACTTCAGCCGGCTTCACCAGCATGGCCAACGTCAGCTTTGTGATTCCCAACAACCTGCACAACTCGCACGGCTCTAACGAGCAGCCTCCATTTGCCACGGATCCGGGAGTTTACAATCAGCTTCGCCAGGGGGCAGACACCTGGCTCCAAAATAACATCAACTCTTACTTGCAGTGGGCCACCACGCACAACAGCCTGTTGATCATCGCCAGCGATGAAGAAGAGACCGACAGCCGGCCCACTACCACCATCACCACGCTGGTGACCGGCGATCCGCGGCTTTTCGTTACGGGGACCAACGCCACGTCAATCAACCATTTCAACCTCGTGCGTACGCTTGAAGATATGTACGGCCTTTCGTATCTGGGCAATGCCGCCAGCGCGAGCGATTTACCGATCAACACCAACGGGCAGCTCGCTCAAGCACTGCCCGCGTGGCTGACGCCTGACAGCTCGGCGGTTTGGAATCAGGGAAGCAAGATCCTCACCGTCACCGGCGCGGCGACCATCAGCGCCGATCCGGGGACCGATCAACCCAACATCGTTGCCACTTCCGCAGCGGCACAGCTGACCATTGCCCCCAGCGGCGGGGGCGTGGTGAAGCTTGGAAACGTCACCCTGCAAAATGGCGCAGGTATTGTGCTTACGCAAACCCCTGTCCCGCTAGCTGCAGTGATCGTCGTCAACGGCACCATCGATACCGCCACCGGCAGGATCGATCTGACCGATGGTGGAATGATCGTCAACCCCGCGAGTGGCGATCCCACCGGCACCCTCGAGACCGCGATCGCCGCCGGGCGCAATGGTGGTTTATGGGATGGCCGTACGGGGATCACGTCGTCGACCGCGCAGGCCGATCGCGCCAACCATCATGCCGAGACCAATGCCGTTGGCATCGCACGCAATGGGAGCCTGCTCTCGCCCAAAACCCGATTTGGTGGCCAAATCGTTACTTCAAACTCAGTGCTGCTCCGCTACACAATTATGGGGGATGCCGATCTCACGGGCACCGTGGACGATGACGATGTGACCGCTCTGGGCCTTTACTACGATCAGGGCCTGACCACCAACCACCATTGGTGGCAGGGAGATTTGGATGGCAATAAAAAAGTCGACGATGACGATGTGGGCCTGCTGGGGTTGTTCTACGGCGGCGCAGTCGCTGGCCCGACCAGCGGGTCGGCACTCGTAGCCGCCCCTAAGCCGCCGCGGCAAAAGCACCTGGCGCGGCTGTCGCGATCTTAATCCCGTGCTCTTAATCCCGCCCTCTCAATCACTCGTGCTCCTGTGACTCCAGCTCCGCTTGGCTTGACAACCTCAGACCCCATCCCCAAATTACATTCAGTGCAAAGTGGCGATCCCCTTCAAATGAGTATTCATGTCCGATGTACCGCCTGAAGCGCCGCTAGCCGAACCGATTCAACTGGATTCGTATGAAGTAACCTCGGCGGCGCTTCCCGATGAACCCGCCGGGGCGGTACCTGGTGAACGACCGCGATCGGTTTTTGCGGCGCAGACTGTTGAAACCATCGTAATTCCAGCGACAGCACGCTCAGAGCGCGATAGCCGCCTGACCGCGATCGTGATCCTGTTAGCGCTGGCCGTTCTGGTGGGGACATACAGTTGGCACCCCACCGCACTGGAGCGACCGATCGAAACCTTCGCCGCCCTCCGCTATGCGGGCCAGCGGCTGGGGAACGGCACGGTTCCGTTGTGGAACCCCAACATCGCCATCGGCGAACCGTTCCTGGGTAACGGTCGCGCTACCGTTTTTTATCCAACGATGGGTTTGTTTCTGCGCGGGACAGCGGTGACGCTGCCCTGGGCATGGCGACTCAGCGCGATCATTCATCTTTTCTGGGCGGGTGTGGGAACCTGGTTACTGAGCCGCCGTTTTGGCGCGCGTGGCAGCGGTGCGCTGTGGCGGGGTGCCGTTTTCATGCTCGGTGGATTCGCCGTCACTGCACTTAATTCGCCGACTCACTATGGCATCTCCTGGCTGCCCTGGGGGTTACTCACCCTTGAATGGCTCATCCGGCAGCCGACACTTCGGCGATCATTGCTGTTGGCGCTGGTGACGATGATGGTCCATTTGGCCGGAAGCCCATCGGCGCTCTACGCATTTTTGCTGGCGGGAATCATGTGGTGGGCGTCGCGCTGGTCCAACGGAATTCGCGGCACGATCGTTTCTTTCCTTGCAATCACTGGCGGGTTTTGCCTGGGCATTGCCCTGGCGGGAGTTCAATTCATCCCGTCGCTGGGTGAAGCCTGGCGATCGCTTGGCCTGCAGCCGGCGCACCCCACCGGGCAGTGGCTTGCTGGAATGATTTCGCCCTATAGCGCTCTGCTCACCGGCCGGCAGGTAATGACTTCCGCCGCCTGGGTGGGCACCTTACCGCTGGTGCTGGCGGTGTTCGCGATTTTGAAAAGCGCGCGATCTGCCGCGCTCTGGCGCTGGGTGACATTGCTGTTGGTCGCCGGGGCCGTTGCTGCGATGTGGCCCAACCTTTCACACCTCGCGCGGCTGACGCTGGGCGTCGTACGTCCTGACCCCGCACCCTTCTGGGCATTGAGCGCGTTCGCGCTGGCGATGCTGTCGGGGATTGGCTTTGACATCGTCCGCACCACGCCGGCGGTGCTACGTCGCACATTGCGGCCGCTGGTGTTGATCCTCGTGATCGTCACAATCACCGCGATCATTGCGGGCTGGAGCCTGCACCGTCAGGACGGGATGCGTCTCGCCCCAGCACTGTTGCTGCTCATCCCATCGGGTGTTTTGGCAATCGCAATGGTGCAACGCGCGCAATCGGAAAATCCATGGGCTCATCCCGGCCGCACCTGGCTTTCCCTTGCCATCATTGAGCTGTTGATTTTCGCGCTCCCCATGGTGGGCAGATCGGCGGTCAGCGATGCCACCATTGATTCGGCTGCGCTGTCCTTCCTGAACAATCAACCTGCGCCGCTGGGCCAACCCCTCAGGCTTTGGGCCGCCCCGTCTTTGCTGCCAGCGGGCTATGCCAACGCCGCTGCACTGGGTTCCCCCGATGATCCCTGGCGGCGCAGCTACCGATGGAAGCAGGCGGCCGCCGGTGCCCGACCCGCCACACTGCCTGATGAATTGCCATCCCCACTCGAAGCGCGATTGTTTGACGTTCGATTCGTGGTCAGTAACGATGCCACTTCACCGGCGATCGGTGATTGGCCGCGCGTCTTTCCCGGTTCACAAAGCGGCAGCCCGACCTCATCCACGGGCATCTATGCAAACCCACATCCCACGCAACGCGTTT
>JBBSFP010000012.1:0-16078 GCA_038238625.1 Tepidisphaerales bacterium | reverse complement strand
GCTCAACTGCGGAGGTTCTGCGCCAACCCCGTCAAGGCCCTTGACGCCATCAAACGCAGATAAGTGAAAACTGAAAGGCCCTGGCGCACAAGGCGGGGCAGGTATCACCGCACCGATCCTCGAAGTATTCTGAACGGTATGCCGCTACTACACCCCCAAAGCGCTTCTCCGATGAGTCCTGGCGCTCGTCAGCGTCCCTCTGGGTGGGTGAATGTCATGGTCACCGCCGCGGTGGTGGGGCTTATGGCGTACGTCCGGCTGTTCCTCATGCCGGGGCAAATCCTGCCAATTGCCTATGGGGTGCCCCTGCTGTTGTGCCTCTGGTTTGACGACCTTCGTCTGCTGTGGACGATGGGGTTCTGCTTTTTGGCGATCACCTTCATCAAAGAGCTTTTCCCGGCAGACCCCGGCCAAAGTCCGCAGCCATGGATCGGTTACGGGCTGGTGGTTCTCGATTTGTTCATCATCACATCGGTGCTGCACGTGCTGATTAAAGCACGGCGGGTCATGAATTCCAGCATCGCGACGTTGCAGCGAGCCAATGCCGAGCTCTCGGCCGGCGAGGAGGAGATCGCGCGTCAAAATCAGGCGCTGCAGGCGCAGACTCAAGAGCTTGAACGGCAAGGCGAAAAGCTGAGCATCGCCAACCGCGAGCTGAGCGCGCGCGAGGCGTCGCTGCACCACTTGCTGGGATTGTCTCGTTCGCTGCGCGCCGATCTGGATCGGGACCAGATTCAGCAGCGTATCTGCGATGCCGCACGCACGCTGCTGGCGGGTGACGGTGCCGCGGCGGTTATCGAGCGGCAGGGGGATGGAGCGCGCGTGGTCTCGCATCAGGGTTTCGATTCCGCGGGGTTGGTACGCGACGTGTTGCCTTATGAGCGAACATTCATGGCCAGTTTGCTGAGTCGTGGCCAGTCGGGGTTCCTGGAGGATGCCGCCTTGCATCCGGAGCTTGCCCTCCCACAAGGTAATGGGCAGGCTGCAATTCGTTCAGTTCTGGCGGCCCCACTGAAAATTCACGGTCAATTTGTGGGCGCGCTGGAAGTTTATTCGTTCACACCGCGTGCCTGGAACACTACGGAAGTGGCCCTGATCGAATCGCTGGCGGAGCAGGCTTCGTCCAGTCTGGAAGGGGTGGGGCTGTTGAGCGAAATCGCACAGCAGCGGCTGCGCCTGCAGACCATCTTGCGCACCCTCCCCATCGGGGTCGCCGTGGTCAACGGCGACGGGTCGCACGTTCAGATGAATTCGGCGGGAATGGCGATCCTGGGGGTACCCGAAGAATCAGAACTGTTGCCTACGCATGGCCTGCCCTGGCAGGTTGTTGGTAACGGAGAAAATGAAACCGGTAATAAAAGCCTGATCTTGCAGGCGCTGCATGGTGGTGAAGAAATTGACGGACGTGAACTGGAAGTCATTGGAAAGGGAAAGGAGCGGATCACGCTGCTGGTGGCCGCATCACCCGTCCGAGGCCCAGATGGGGATATTCGCGGGGCGGTGGCGACGTTTACCAATATTACGCCGATGAAGGTTCTACAAAAGGAACTGGAGGAACGCCGCCGCGAGGCAGAGGAATCCAACCGGCGGAAGACGCGTTTTCTAGCGGCGGTATCGCACGATATCCGCACACCCGCCAATGCCATCAACCTACTGGCTGAGCTTTTGCGGCGTGCAACGCGCAATCCATCCCTTGCGAACGAGATTCCGCAGATCGCTGAAGAACTGCAAAGCAGCGCCACATCCCTGGTCAATCTGGTGAGCGATGTGCTGGATGTATCGCGCTCTGATTCCGGACCAGTCAATTTCCAGAATACGCGTTTTGCGTTGCGCGACCTGCTCGAAGAAGTACGCGGTCAATTAGAGCCGGTGGCCACTGCAAAGGGGCTGAAAATTCGGATTGAGATGCAGGCCCACGACCCCATTTTTTTGGATGCCGACCGGGTAAAGCTGGGGCGAGTGCTCACCAACCTGGTGAATAACGCCGTCAAGTTCACCAGCTATGGCGATGTGCGGATTCGCGCGGTGCAGCAGCGCAATAACGCCGTCGCCATTGACGTGATTGATAGTGGCATCGGCATCGCCGCAGAGCATGCGGGACACATTTTTGACGAATTTTTCCAGATCAATAATCCGGAACGTGATCGCAACAAAGGTGCGGGTTTGGGGTTGTCGATTAGTAAGCGACTCGTAGATGCGATGGGGGGTACGTTGACGGTGCGCAGCATGGTGGGCTCCGGCAGCACGTTCACATTAACACTTCCTGCCATGTTGGATAGCCACGCACAATGCCATTCGGGCGTTCGGCCACCGGTGGTGGATCCCTCTGTCGAAAGCGGCCCCGCCCTGCAAGGGGTGCGGCTGCTCCTGGTTGAAGACCACGATGCCACGCGCCATAGCACAGCCATGCTTTTGACGCAGGAGGGGGCCGCGGTGCTTGAGGCATCCGATGGCATATCCGCGCTACGCTATCTCTACGAAGCGCAGCCACAGCTGCTATTGCTGGACATGATGCTGCCAGACCTCGACGGCCGCGACATTCTCAATGCCATTGCCAGGAACCGCCCCAGAAGCCTGCGCGGCGTGCTCGTGCTCACCGGCGATCTCACGGAGGAGCGCACCGAAGAGGTGATGCGCCTGTGTGTCGATGGACTGATTCAAAAACCGATTGAAGTGCGTAAGTTGCTCAATGCATGCCGCAAGTGCCTGGCCAATAAGTCGGTGAACGCTATCACATCCGATCAACACTAGCCGCAAGTTGCGAGCGCGCAGAGCGGTGGTTATTTACAGCTGGGGATCAATCTCGTGTCTGGGGACGTTATCTCGCGCGCATTACATGAGCGTCCCTTTCCCGAACATTCGCAATGCCGTACCTTTGCCGCATGATGGTCGTTTTTCATGCGATGGGGGATTGGTTGCCCAGACAGGTGCTGACGCGCTGGTCGCCCTCTACGCGGCCACGCATCCCTGCGATTGAAACAGCCATTGAAGAAGCGTGGGCCGAAGTACAAAAGCAGCCGGGGGTACGGCTGTTTGATGGACCCATGTGCCGTATGGAGGCATGGGCGCTGGTGGACGATCAGGTTGAATTAACGCTCAGCGACACCAGCTACAAGCCCTTTTTGGGGACCAACCTCAAAAATCCACAGTTGGCGCTGCAATATGGCCGGGCGGCGCTGGCTAACCCCGTCGGGGTCAGCCCGGCGCTGCTCAGCAGTGATGGCTATCTGATGCTGGGGCGGCGAAATCACACCGTCGCGTATTACCCGGGTTGGCTGCACCCGTTTGCCGGGGCGCTCGACCCCTGCGACGTGCAGCAGTGCGATGCGTGTGTTTTCAATGGCGTTCGCCGCGAATTGGCCGAGGAATTGTCGCTGCGTGGCACCGATATTGAGCTGATGCGCTGCACGGGAATTGTGGAAGATGTTGCATTGCTGCAACCGGAGCTGATTTTTCGTGTGAGCTGCAACCTGAAGCGCGCCGAGATCGAAGCCCGTCTTGACAAGCGCGAACACGGGGAGATTTGGGCGGTAAAAGCCGATCCCGATGCGGTGGTCAAGGCAACTCTCGACTGCGGGAGTTTGCAATTGACGCCCATCGCCCGCTCGGCGTTGCTGCTCTACGGCCGCGCGGTTTTCGGGAAGCCGTGGTTCGAGCAGCAGGTGGGTGCAGGTGAGGCGCGGCCGTGAAAGTGGCATTCGTCAGCCAATTCGCGCCCGAAGATCCGCGCCAATGGTCGGGGACCGTGCACCACATGATGCACGCCCTGGAGTCCGCAGGGATTGAGGTTACCCCCATCGGGCCATTACGCCCGCCACCCATGTTGTGGCCGTGGTATTTCAGTCGGCACGCGTCGCATAAACTGTTGGGTCAAAGTTATGCGCGAGACCGTGAGCCAGCCATTCTCAAAAGCATCGCAAGGCAGGTGGAGGCAAAACTCGCGAAATCGCCGGTGGATGTGGTGATCAGTCCCAGCAGCGTTCCGCTGGCCTATCTGAAATGTCACCAGCCGGTGGTGCTTTGGACAGATGCGACCTTCGCCTCGATGGTGGGATTTTACTGGCACGATCTGGCCGGGCGCAGCCTGCGCCAGGGTTTGGAGATGGAGAAGCAGGCATTACAGAATGTGCAACTGGCGGTATTCGCCTCACGTTGGGCAGCCGACAGCGCGATTGCCATGGGCGCACCGGCGGCGCGGGTGAACGTGGTGGAATTCGGCGCTAATCTAAAGGAGCCACCGACGCACGAGCGAGCGACGATGTTGATCGACCAGCGGATCAGCGAACTGACCGGTGCCAACCCGTTGTGCCGCCTGCTTTTTATCGGTGTTGAATGGCACCGCAAGGGAGGCCGCCACGCCGTTGCCGTTGCGGCGGAACTGCAAAAGAGCGGAGTGAACACCGAGTTGACGATCATCGGTTGCCAGCCACCGGAAGCGGATTTAGCCGGTGCTCGCGCTGCGGGCGTGCGATTGCAGCTCGACGGATTTCTGGATAAAAGCAGTGACACTGGCCGCCAGCGGCTTGACGAGCGTTTGATGGCCGCCCACTTTTTTATACTACCGGCGCGCGCCGAGGCCTTCGGTATCGTACTCACCGAAGCCAATGCCTATGGCCTGCCGTGCCTGGTGCGGCGGATCGGAGGCATGACCACCATCGTGGTTGACGAGGTCAATGGTCTAACCTTCACCCCCGAATGCGATGCCCAGCAATGGGCCGCAGCGATTAGGCAGTTGTTTTTACAACCCCAGCGGTATCGGGCACTGGCCCTTTCCAGTCGCAATGAGTATGACACGCGGCTGAATTGGCCGACTGCCGGGCGACGTGTCCGGGCATTGATCGAAGCCATGCCGCGCTAGCAGGATTGCATTCGCACGGAGCTTAAATGGCCGCCACGCTCGAGACTGATCTGCAAGTTGCCATCGAGCTGGCGCACGGGGCTGGCAAGGTGATCCTGCAGCATTTTGGGCGGACGGCCCGCCTTACCAAGACGCATGCCGCCACCACGAATGAAGCGGTGACCGAGGCCGACCGCGCAAGCCAGCGTTTCATTGTCGCCGGGCTGAAGAACCGCTTCCCCGACGACGGCATCATCGGCGAAGAAAACGACGCGGGGGACGCCATCACGTGTGAACCGGCCCGGTCGGGAGATCGCGTTTGGGTTATCGATCCGATCGATGGGACCAACAATTTCGTGGCCGGTTTTCCGGCATTTGCCGTATGCATCGGTCTGTTGCAGGCCGGTCGCCCGGTGGTGGGGGTGGTCTACGATGTTTGCAGCCAGCGAACTTACGCCGCCGCCGCCGGGCACGGCGCATGGCTCAATGATCAACCGATGCATGTGCTGACCTCCCCCCTGAGCGACTGCTCTTTGTTGATGCTGACCAGCAACAATCTCGACCCGGCCGGTCGCCCCTATTCGTTTGCGCAGCGCTGGATCGCCCAGAATGTGTGGAAGATTCGCGTGATGGGATCCGCGGCGTTGGAGGCGGCGCAGGTTGCCGCCGGTGTGGCCCACGGTGCGGTCACGGTCGCCGGTAAACTTTGGGACATTGCCGCCCCCGCTGCGATCGTGCTGGAGGCGGGGGGTGTGATCACCGATTTAATGGGATCAGCGATCTTCCCCTTCGACGTGACCCATTACGCTGGGCAGAAAGTCCCCTTCTTAGCGGCCGCGCCGGTGGCGATGGGAACTCTCCTGGCCGAGTTGGTGCCGTCGCCCCCCTCCCGGGATTAGCTCGGTTCCCTTGAAATCGGAACTTTAGTCCCGCCACCGCACGGTCGGAAACTTTCTTCACTCTATCCTGCCGTTGCCAGAACTGGATCGTGGGTCGATTCGTGCCAAATCACCAATTGGATTTTTTCGACGTCGCCGATAGGATGCGTCGCTTATGCCGAAGATCACTGTGGACGGGCAAGTTATCGAGTGCAAAGACCGGCAAATGATCCTGCAGGCGTGCAATGACGTCGGTATGGAGTTGCCGCAGTATTGCTATCATCCGGGGATGTCGATTGTGGCATCCTGTCGCATTTGCCTGGTAGAAGTGGAGGGCATTCCCAAGCTGGTTCCCTCCTGCCAGACACCGGTGCGCGATGGCATGGTGGTGCATGCCCGAAGTTCTAAAGCCATTGCCAATCAGAAACAGGTGATGGAATACCTGCTGATCAATCATCCGCTGGATTGCCCGGTGTGCGATCAGGCAGGCGAATGTTATCTGCAGGATTATTCCTACAACTACGGGCGTTCGCAGAGCCGCTTTGAGGAAGACAAGATCAAGAACCCCAAGAAAGATGTGGGGCCGAACGTTTATCTGTATGCCGACCGCTGCATCATGTGCACCCGCTGCGTGCGCTTTACGCGTGAAATCAGCGGGACCGGCGAACTGTATGTGGATGGGCGCGGCAGCAAGGAAGAGATCGATATTTTCCCGGGCCGGCCGCTGAATAATAAGCTCGCGGGGAACGTGGTCGATCTCTGCCCGGTGGGGGCGCTGCTCGATAAAGAATTCCTCTTCAAGCAGCGGGTATGGCTTCTGAAGGCCGCGCCGTCAATTAGTCCGGCCGACAGCGGCGGCGAGAACATTTTCATCGATCACAACGAGGGCCGGATTTACCGCATTCGCCCGCGCTACCACGCGGAGGTCAACCAGTGGTGGATCAGCGACGATACCCGTTATTCCTGGAAGCCCGTGCATTCCCAAAAGCGTCTTCAGCACGCCATGCGGATGCAATATGGTTCGCAGGTGGCAACCACAATTCATAAGGCGATCGAGCAAATTCCCGCTGATTTAAAGGGCATCGTTGCTGCCAATGGCAACGGGTCGCTCTATGCGATGCTCAGCCCCATGATGGCCTGCGAAGAGGCCTGGCTGCTGGGGACATTCATGCGATCGATCGATCCGGAAGCGATGCTCATCCTTGGCCCGGTGCCGACCACGGGGCAGGACGAAATTTTTACCAACCCGCAGACAAAACAGCAGACGTTTGTCATCAAGGGCGAGAAGGTTCCCAACGCCGCAGGCATTCGCCGGGTGATGGAAATGCTGGGCGGCCCGCGGGCCACGTTTGATGAAGCGCTCGCGGGTGAATCGCCTGCTCAGCCGCCCTTGCAGGGCGCGCCACCGACGTCAAAAAACGCGTTGGCGAAGCTCAAGGGTGGCTGGATCGTTGGCGGGTACCTCACGCCGTGGCAACCCCCAAAGATGCCGGCATTCGTGCGCGGGTACAAAGTGTTTCAGGACATTTTTTCCAACGTGCTGGCCGACAGCGCTGACATCCTGCTGCCCGCTGCCACCTGGGCCGAAAAAGATGGCTGCTGGGAAAATTACCAGGGGCAAGTTCAGCCTTTCGTCGCGGCGATCGCCCCATTAGAGGGCACGCGACGCGAAGGCGATGTGTATTACACCCTGCTCGGGCGCAGCGGTTTCTACAGCGCCGCAGCAGTTCGTCATGAAATGGGTGGCCCGTTCGCCACGGCCGAGTTGCCCGTCGCCGACGCTCCTGCGGCGCCGCTGTTTGAGTTTGCCGAAGTCTAATTGAGCTTCGATTTTTATGGACAAAGTCTACGAAATTCTGGAAGCGATCACGGATTTTTTTGCTGATTATCCGTGGATTCTCATCGCCTTGATCGCGCACTTGACGATCCTGGGCACGGTTGCGTACCTCATCCTGCTGGAGCGTAAAGTTGCCAGTTGGGTGCAGGACCGCATTGGCCCCAACCGCGTGGGTCCGTTTGGTTTGCTGCAGCCCATCGCCGATGGGATGAAATTCATTTTCAAGGAAGACTATCGCCCGGCGGGGGTGGACAAGATTTTGTTCACGCTGGCACCGGGGCTGATGATCCTGGTGGTTATCGTGAGCATTGCCGTGCTGCCCTGGGGCGGGGATTTGCGTGTCACGCGCGCTTACGACGTTTCTAAACAGGTGGCCAGAGGCGAAAACCCGCGCGAGGCGGCGTTGAACCAGGTTCCCTCGATCGCCACGCCGCTTCCACGATCAGATGCCACCGGGCACCCGTTGAATCGAACCCGCGAGGCGCTGATCGAGAACGTCGACATCGTTCACAACGGCCCGCAGACGCAGGCCCTGGTCACCTACCAATATTCTTTCCAAATCGCGAAGCTCAACATCGGGGTGTTATTCATCCTGGGGGTGCTGGCGCTGGCAATCTATGGCGTGGTGCTCGGTGGGTGGGCCAGCAACAACAAGTATTCGTTCCTCGGTGCCCTGCGCGCCACCGCGCAGATGATCAGCTACGAAATCCCCATGGGGCTTTGCGTGCTCGTCATCGCCGTCATGTTTGGCACGCTTGATCTGGGTGAAATCGTCGACAATCAGGCCATCTACTGGTTCGGCTGGATCCCCGCCTGGAATTGCTTCTGCCAACCCATCACATTTTTGATGTTCCTTGTGTGTATTCACGCGGAGGCCAATCGGGCACCGTTTGATATGGCCGAGGCCGAGCAGGAGCTGGTCGGCGGCTACCACACCGAATACAGCTCGATGCGTTTTGCGCTTTTCTTCCTGGGTGAATATGCCGGGATGATTACCACCAGCGCCGTGTGCGTTGCCTTGTTTTTTGGTGGATGGCACATCCCCTGGCTGGACAAGCTGATTCCAGAGCTGGGCGGAAAAGTTGACCCGGCTCACCCGGCCATTGTCAGCAGTGTCTGGGTTTGCATCCTCCGATCGCTGGTTTTTTTCGGAAAAACATTAGGCATCATCTTCATCTTCCTCTGGACGCGCTGGAGCTTGCCGCGATTCCGCTTCGATCAGCTCATGATGATTGCCTGGCGGGCGATGATCCCCATGTCGCTGGGATTAATGCTGGTGACGGCCGTGGTGATCTACCTGTTGGGTGGCCAGCGGGACAACATGCGGGTCGGCCCGAAGATGGCATTTGCCCTGCTGGGCGCCAACATAGCGCTTTTGATCGGATCGATGCTGCTCAGCCGTGTGATCCCTGCCGCGCCGCAGACCAACCGCCGCCTGCAAATTCAAGGCAGCCGCTTCGCCCGCGCTTAAATCAGTTTTGCCAACGGGAAATGTCATGAAAGACTCTGATGTGAAGATGATCGAAGAGCCAAAGCTCTCGCTGGCGGATGAATTTTATTTGCCCCAGGTGCTTAAGGGTTTGGGCACCACCATGAAGCACATGCTCCAGGTGCTGGGCGGCAAAGACCGCGTGCTGCAATACCCCGAAGAGCGCCGTGAAAATCTGCCTGTTGAAGAGGGCGGGATGCTGTTGCGCACCTATCGGGGCGTGCATCGGCTTAATAAAGACGAAGAGGGGCGGGTCAAATGTGTCGCCTGCTTCATGTGCTCCACAGCCTGCCCGGCCCATTGCATCCACATCGAAGCCGCCGAATCCCCTTGGAGCGATCGCGAAAAATATCCCGCCAAGTTTGATATCGATGAACTCCGCTGCATCTACTGCGGCATGTGCGAGGAAGCCTGCCCGGTGGACGCCATCGAATTGACGGCCGAATACGACATCGTTGGCCTGACAAGGCAAGAGTTGATTTTCGACAAATCCAAGCTCCTGCAGATATTCGATGAAACGATCAAATCCGAACCGATGTAATGCAGTAACCGAACTCCCCCCCCCGTTTGCCAGATGTCAACGGTTACTTGATTTCGACCGGCTTAAATGTCGTGCCCCATTTCTTGTTTAGATTGTCGATCGCCTGCTTGCTGTTGGTCATCGAAACGATGAATTTATGCCCGTTGCTGTCGGTCACTTCCTGGCCATCGGTCAAGATTGCATCCATCGCCCGAAAGTTGCGATCCGATGTACGAATCATGTTGTACGTTGATCGATTGATCGAATTAATCACCGATTGTTGCGCATCCGATCTGATCTGCATCGCTTTGGCATATCCTTCGGCATTGAAGCGGTAGCTGAAAGCGATCGCCAGCAGCAGCGGCTTGTCTTTTTCAAAATCCGCGGCGGGCGCGTCGACGGCGTTAAAGACAAAAGACCAATGCCCCTGGTCCAGCGGGACCAGCGTCACGTCCGCCAGGCACTGCGCGCGCACCGGCTTGCTCGGCTTTCCGACTTCGAAAACCGTGGTCACCACTGCGTGCTGCGCGCGCGGCAACGGGGGCATGTTGGGTATCGATAGCGGATCGGGTACCGGGATGTTTTCCACACTGGGGACTTCAATAAGCCGATACATTTCACCCCGCGGCTCGGCCAGTTGATTGAACCGTTCCGCCACCGCGGCCAGCGCCGACTTCACATCCCGGTAAGGTGCGATGGGCATCCCCGCCTGAGATACTCCAAACGCCCGCCGCCACTGGGCATCACCGTCAGGCGTGGCAAAATTCACAATGCCGCCCAGCGCGATGGTCATGTCGTTGGGGCCTTGCAGAGTGACACTTCCCGGTTGCTGGAAAAGAATGCTCCAACCCCTGGGAAGATGAATCAGGCTGCCATCGCACAGCATGACCTCTTTCCCACCTGCCATGGCCGCCTGCACCACCTCCTGCGCCTTGGCTTCGGCGAGCACAAATGCCGGTGCCTTGGCCGCCAGCAACGTCAGCAACTGTGCCCCCGATGCTCGCAGCGCTACCGGATGGTCATACACGGCTGCCACCCAGGCGCGCGGCTGATGGGATGCATCCGATGCATTCGGTTGCGCCAAAGGGTTGGGCGGGGCCGTGGCGGTGGGGTCGCTCTTATCCACGCACACCAGCATCACACCGCTCACGTCTACGCCATGCAGCCGCGCGGAAAAGACTGCCTGAACGTTGTTATCTTCTGCATCAACCACTGCGCCCCGGCACACGGGGCTCTCGTCGAAATAGTTCGATAGCTGATGTAGCGCATCGCTCGCCAGCGCCTTGGCTGAACGATTGAACTCCGGCTGCCATGCCACTGCGCCCCCGGTTCCTTGCGGATCGTTCAGTTGATTCCACCCTTTAAGTGCGTTCATTTTTGCGAGGTTCCCGGCTGGAAGGCTTGTAAGCGTGGTGCTGGCCGGCGCTGCGGTTTGGGCGGCCACAATGAACGGATTCTCCGCCCCGAAGAGCGGTGCCTCAAAGCCAGCTATCAGAAGCATCGCTGCGACGTGTTTTGCCAAACGGTTCATTTTTTCGCTCCGAATAACAATTTAATCTTGTCACGCGCTGATCACTTGAATATCTGTTGCCCAATCACCCCGGAGAAAACCTGCCGTTGGGGCCAATCAACCGAACCATCCCCCGTTAACATGAATTGTTTGGCCGGTGATGTACGAGGCCAGGTCGCTGCACAAAAACAATACTGCGTTGGCGATTTCGGTCGGTTCCCCGAAGCGGCCCAGGGGTATGACTTTGAGCATTTCCAGCCGGGCGGCTTCGGGAATGGCCTGGCCCATCTCGGTTAACACCACGCCGGGTGCGACGGCGTTGACGGTGATTTTTCGCCGGGCCAGTTCTTTACTCAACACGCGCGTCAGGGCCACCACACCCGCCTTTGCCGCCGCGTAGTTAGCCTGCCCGAAAAATCCTAAAAACGCCGCGATGCTCGCCATGCTGACAATCCGTCCGCCATCGATCATGCGACTGGATGCGGCTTTGCAAATGTTAAACACACCCGACAGGTTGGTGCCGATGACGGCATCCCAATCCGCGTGCGTCATGTTTTTCATCGCCTTGTCGCGCAATATGCCGGCGTTGTTTACCACGATATCCAGTTTACCCATCTGACTGATGGCTTGATCGAGCATGGCTTCGATCTGCTCGGGCTTGCGCACGTCTGCCGCCAGGGCGATACAGCCTGTCAACTCTGCGGCGAATGTAGTAGCGCGGTTTCGATTTTCCCCCGCTGGGTCTTCGAAATAGTTCAAGACCACCCGCGCCCCCGCCTGGTTCAATACTCGCGCGGTAGCTGCGCCCAGACCCTGTCCGCCGCCGGTGATAAGGGCAACTTTGCCGTTCAGATCAATGGGAGTCATGGTTGTGCCTTTCGTGAAAAAAGTTGCAATGTTTTCAAAATAGCCGCGCGGTTGAAAGAGTGGAATAAGAGGTGAAGCAAATTCGCGGCACGCCAATTGCCAGCCTATTATTGGTTGAGGTTGGCCAGAGTGCCACGGTGAGTCAAATCAACAGGAGTATGTGATCCAAGGAAGGTAGGGCGTCTGCGGGACTTTTTGCAGGAGCCTCTATGATCCATCCGCTGGTTCCTATCTTTCGCTGGTGGCGAGAAGATCATCCGCACGATCACAATGGGCACTCCTTACATCCAATTCCCGGCCAGGGTGAGGCGCATGGTGGTATAGGTAGGCCGACCGCAGTGCATTCTCCGCTGCCGCAGGTTTGGCTGCGGCATCTAGATGCCGCTGGTATTCCCCGAACCCTTATCTTTCCGACAACAACGCTCGGGCAACTGTTCGATCAGACCGCTACCCGCTTCGCCGGTGCCACCGCCCTGGTGTACGAACAAAGCACCTGGACCTATCGCGAGCTTCGACAGCAGGTGAACCGCACCGCCGCCGGTCTTGTCAGGCTTGGGGTGCGGCGGGGGGATCGGGTGCTCATGACGCTCCCCACCTGCCCCGAGTTCATTTTTTGTTTTTTCGCATGTCAAAAACTCGGCGCAGTGGTGATCAACGCGGGACCACTCATGGGCGCTGATGATCTTCGCAGCGTGATGGCTATGACCGCTACGCGCCTGGTGATCGGGATCGATCTGCAAGCGCATATGCTGCTCCGCCTTTCAATTAACTCGGCTGTCGAACATTTTGTGTGGGTCACGCTGCAGTCGTATCAGCCCGTGCTTAAGCGAATCGGTTACCAATTCAAATTGTGGCACGAGCGAAACCACGACGCACAGCAGCCGGATCATCCACCGACGCAAATTAGTTTCCACCACTTGCTGGAGCACGCAGGCCGTCGCTGCCCACGGATCAGGGTCGATGCAGATCACACCGCACTTCTACAGCCCACCGGCGGCACCACGGGTACGCTCAAGCTGGTGCAGCTTTCGCACAAAGCGCTGATCGCCAACGCGGCCCAGACCGCGGCCTGGGCCCGCGCCCAGCAGGGCCAGGATCGGTTCCTGTTGGTGCTCCCGCTTTTTCATGTCTACGGCCTGAGCATCTGTCTCCTGGGGGCGATCTATGCGGCAGGTCAGATGTTGATGCAGACCCGTTTTTCCCCCGCCGGTACCCTGGAACTCATCCGCCGACACAGACCCACCGTGATGCCAATCGTCCCGGCCATGTGCGAGGCAATCTGCAGCGCCCTGAGTTCCAAAAAATCCACTGAGCCGCTGGTTGGCAAGCTGCACGGGTTTGAAGACGTTCGCCTTTGCATCAGCGGCGCGGCACCGCTGCAGCGATCTACAGCCGAACGAATTGAGCAACTCACCGGCGTGCAGGTGGTCGAAGGGTATGGCCTCACGGAAGCCGCCCCGGTTACGCATGTGAACCCGCCCGGTGCGGTGCGCTTCAATTCCGTCGGCGTGCCTTTATCCAATACCCATTGTCGAATCGTTTCATTGACCGATGGCGTCAGCGATGTCGCCCCGGGGGAAGCTGGCGAGCTGCTCGTCAGCGGCCCCCAGGTCATGTCGGGCTATTTTTCCAACCCTGAGCAAACCGAGATTGCGCTGCAACCCGATACCGATGGACGATTGTGGCTGCACACCGGCGATGTAATGCGCATGGATGAAGACGGCTATTTTTTCGTCTGTGATCGCAAAAAAGACATGATCATCCGTTCGGGTTTGAAGGTTTATCCACTCAAGGTTGAAAAAGCGCTCAAAGGGCACCCGAAGGTGGCGGATGTCGGCGTCGTGGGAATGCCCGATCCCGTGCATTCGGAAATTGTGACCGCCTTCATCGTGCTTCAAGAGGGCGTTGACACCCACGGTGTGGTCAATGAGCTGCGCCGCCACTGCAGGCAACATTTAGCCCCCTACGAGGTGCCATCGATATTTGAATTTTTGCCGCAGCTCCCGCGCACCGGTTTGGGGAAGTTACGCCGAGACCTTCTCCGCAGGCAGCAAACATCCAGCACGCAGGAATCATCGGCACCCGATTCACTCATCCAAGCGCCAGCGCCGAATGCCGTTCCCCAGGAACCTGTTTAGGAGTTCATCATGGTCTCTTGGAACATCGATAAATCCAGCGAGGTGGCAATCGTCAGCGGAGTGCGCACGCCGTGGGCCAAGTCCGGCTCGGTGTTTCGTGACGTACATGTTGCCGAGCTTGCGCGGGCGGTGTTGCAGGAATCGCTCTACCGCGCCCATTGGCCGGCAGAGCGCGTGGACGAGGTGGTGCTGGGAAACGTGATCATGCCCCCGGATTCAGCCAACATAGCACGGGTGGCGGCGCTTTATGCCGGCATCGGGGCGAACGTGCCGGCCCTCACATTGCAGCGAAATTGCGGCTCGGGTCTGGAAGCAGTGGCCGAAGCTGCTGCGCGGATCCGCATCGGCGAAGCCCGCGCAATCCTGGCGGGTGGCGCGGAGTCCATGAGCACCTTACCCATGCTGCTTCCCGACGAATCACGCAATCCGATGATGCGGCTTGCGCGCTCTCATGGAATGATGGAGACCGCCGGAGCCGTCGCCACGCTGCGGCCGCGCCATTTCAAACCCGTGGCAGCGTTAGAGCTTGGACTTACCGATCCCACGGTCAACATGATCATGGGTAAAACCGCCGAAGTGCTGGCCAACGAATGGCACATCAGCCGCCATGAGCAGGATGCATTTGCATTGCGTTCTCACCAGCGGGCGGTTGCGGCGCAGCAAGAGGGGCGCTTCAATAGTGAGGTCATGCCGGTTTATGTGCCGGCGCCGCGGGGGCACGAATCGCGCCTGCGCGAGTTTCATGTCGTGAATTCCGATGTGGGCCCGCGCGGCAATCAAACGATGGAGGCGCTCGCTAAGCTTAAACCGATTTTCGACCGCCGCGACGGTACCGTGACCGTCGGTAACTCATGCCAGATCACTGATGGGGCAGCCGCCATGCTGGTGATGGATGGTGCGCTCGCCCGTGCCGAAGGACTTCCCGTCTTGGGGTATGTGCGCGCCTATGCGGTGGCGGCTTTGGATCCCGCTCGGATGGGGCTCGGGCCGGTCTATGCGATCGATGGCGTGCTGAAAAAAACCGGAATGGCGCTGGCGGATATGGAGCTGTTGGAAATCAACGAAGCCTTCGCGGCGCAGGTGCTGGCGTGTCTATCGGCCATGGCGTCGGCGGAATTTTGCGGCACCCACCTTGATCGGTCACAACCGTTGGGCGAGATCGATCAAGCGCGGCTGAACGTCAACGGCGGGGCCATCGCCCTGGGGCACCCTGTCGGTGCCACCGGTGCCCGCCTGGTGTTGGCCCTTTTGCTTGAGATGCAGCGGCGTGATCTGCATCGAGGGCTGGTCAGTCTATGTGTCGGAGGCGGACAAGGCGTGGCAATGATTGTTGAACGCTAAACGATTCCTGTCTATCCCGTGGTTATTTAGACCCATCGTCAAAAATCGTCGCCATTCTTTCAAAAAGGGTCGGCGGCTTGACGAGAGCAGTTGCCTGCCGGGCCTGCGCATCCTGTAGTTGCAACCGTGTGCGGGCAGCTTCGACTCGCGCGATCTCGGCCTCATGTCGCAGCGTTTTTTCAGTTTCAGCAAAACGATTTGAATGAATTTCGCTTTGCTCATTAGCCACGGTTAGTCGTTGCTCGAGGAATTCGACGCGGTCCTGGCTATGCGTGATCCGCGCCGTGGTCCACGATGTGACGGCTACTGCGGCGATGCCCAGGGCGGCCACGGTTCCCCAGGCCCAGACGGTTCCAATGCGGGCCCGCCGGGCTTCTACCCGCGCCATATCCGCCGCTTGCCGAAATGCCGACATGCTCAGCTCAGCGTGACGCAGATGTTCGGCCACCATGGCCAGCGCGCCATCGGTGCCGGCTGAAGTCGATGTTTCCGGCTCCAGGTGCATCAGGTCTGTCACCGGTGGCTCAGGGATGGCAACTGGCTCGGTTACTGGTGAATCCGGCAGGCAAACCATGACCTCCCGCCGGCCATTTTCCAGGCGAGATTCGATCTTGCCATCGCTGATTCGCCGGGCAAGAGTGCGTGCTGAAACGCCGAGCGT
>JBBSFP010000011.1:0-16527 GCA_038238625.1 Tepidisphaerales bacterium | reverse complement strand
AGTTCATTCCTCGTTTTGGCAAAACTCCCATCAATATTTCGATCGCGTCTATCAGCAAATGAATTTAGACCCGGCGTGGCATACTTACCTGGCCACCCCCAAGCGCGTGCTCATCGTTTCCTGTCCGGTGCGCATGGACGATGGCAAAATGCAGGTGTTCACCGGCTACCGTGCCCAGCACAACAACGCGCGCGGACCGTTCAAGGGTGGCATTCGTTTCGATCCCAGCGTGAACCAGGACGAAGTAATGGCGCTGGCGATGCTGCAAACCTGGAAAAATGCGTTGGTGGAGCTGCCCTTCGGTGGTGCCAAGGGAGGTGTGGTATGTGATCCGCGCAAGCTGTCTTTCGGGGAAAAGGAACGCCTCACGCGCCGCTATACCAGCGAGATCATGCCGATCATCGGGCCGGTGCAGGACATTCCCGCGCCGGATGCGGGCACCGATTCGCAGGTGATGGCCTGGATCCTCGACACCTATTCCATGATGGTGGGTCATCAGGAACTGGGAGTGGTCACCGGTAAGCCAACGGTCATCGGAGGCAGCGTGGGGCGCGAGGAGGCTACGGGGCGTGGCGTGATGAACATCCTGCGCAAATTCCTTGCAACCCAAAACAAATCCGCCGCCGATTCACGCGTGGCCGTGCAGGGGTTTGGAAATGTCGGTTTTCACACTGCGCGGCTGCTGGATGACCGCGGCGCGACCATCGTCGCCATCAGCGGCAAAGAAGGTGGGATCTACGACGAGACCGGTATCGACATCGATGCTGCCGGCGCTTACTACCGGCAGCACGGTGTACTCACCGGTTTTCCCGGGGGTGATGCCATCTCCAATGACGAGCTGCTGACGTGCGATTGCGATGTGCTCATCCCCGCTGCCATGGAAAACACCCTCACCCGGGAAATTGCCCCGCATGTGCGCGCCAGCATCATCTGCGAAGCTGCCAACGGCCCTACCACCCCGGAAGCGGATGCCATCCTGCGTGACAACGGTGCGACGATTCTGCCTGATATTCTTGCCAATGCCGGTGGAGTGACGGTCAGCTATTTTGAATGGGTACAGGGTCTGCAAAACTTTTTCTGGGATCTCAAGAAAGTTCAGGATGAACTGCAGAAGGTCATGGAAAAAGCGTTTGACGAAGTGAACGCCAAGGCCGATGAGTGCGACTGTGACTACCGCACTGCCGCTTACACGATTGCCATTTCGCGCGTGGCTTCGGCATGCAATCTCAAGGGTTTGTTCCCGTGATTTCACCGGCCGAAGTGTTAAACCGCTCGTCGGCGGTCGATTCTCGTTGCCCCACCTCAAAAACCGGATAAAATGCGTGGCGGAGCGGGAGCACGCCGACGGGTCGGTTGCGATTCCCCCATCTGATTGCAACATGCAAATACACGGTGGCCCACTGCCGCCGATTCCCGGGAGCCGACATGCGGGCGGTCGTACGACTTTGGTGCATCGCCGTCGCCCTATTAATTGTTGCCTCCCCGGCAATTGCCACGGAAAGTTCCTTCACGGTCTCCGATATCGCCCAGCAGCAAATCACCGGGGCGCAGACATTTTATGACAACGGCTACACAGGCACGCGCTCCACGGTGGCCAACATTGAGCCGGGATTGATCTGGAACGGGCATGATTCGCTGACATCGGTGACGACGCAGATTTACGATCCATCGATCACGCCGCAGTTTGACAAACACGCTACCTGGGTGGGCTCCATCATCGGCGGGCGTGGAAGCACCGTGCAGGCGCGCGGCATTGCCTACGGTTCAACGCTGTGGTCGGGGGCGATTGCAACCAACTGGAATCCCCCGTCCAGCGCCGGCGGATATAGCGGCAGCTTTTCCATCTCTTACGCATCTTTTGCAACGCCATACATGCGGGCGCTGGTCACGGGCGTCGGTGCCCAGAATAAAACCGCGGACGTGGTCAACAGTTCCTACACCGATTCGAGCGTCACCGATGGCAGCGATTACCTTTCGCGCACCATAGATGCCCTGGCTAGCGCGCTGGGCAAAACGGTGGTTATCGCCGCGGGCAACGGCACCAATGCCAACACCGTGGGGCTTCCGGGCACCGGGACTAATGCCATTGTCGTGGGCGCATCGACCGCCGATTTCACCATCCCGCAGTATGGGAGCGTCGCCTCGTTCTCCAGTCGTTCGCCGACCGATTTTTTCCGCCCCACCAAATCTGATGGCAGCACCGGATTTGAATACTCACAGATTCGTGCTCGCGTGGATATTGTGGCACCCGGAACCAACCTGTCGGCCGCTCATTATGGCGGAGCCACTGGCGGCAATTCCTTCGGGGGCGCATCGGATTCGTCCACCAGCACCTATGAATCCAACCTGGCCGGTACGAGTTTCGCCGCACCCATTGTGGCGGCCGCCGCGGCACTGCTGATCGATGTGGGTAAGGACAAATTCGCTGCTAACCCCAAGGCGATAGATGGCCGCGTGATTAAAGCCGTTTTGTTGAACAGCGCATCCAAGCCCAACGGCTGGGACAATGGCCAAGCCATTGACGCCGATGGCGTGATCACCACGTCCCAATCACTCGATAACGCGTCCGGCGCGGGCTTGCTGAATCTTGACAGGGCCTACAGCCAGTACACGACCGGCACCACGGGCCTCGGCCATGACGGCGGTGGCAGCGTGCAACTTCATGGCTGGGATTACAGCACCATCACCCACGATCCCAGTCAAACCGCCCACGTCGACTACGCCTTGAACCAAACCCTGACAACCGCCGGCCATGTGACTGTCACGCTCAGTTGGTTTTCCAATGCATCTTTCAATCAGAACACCCTGACCCCCACTTACGGTGATTTCGACGATCTGGACTTGGAAGTCTGGAAAACGACCAACGGCATACCAACCACCCTCATCGCCCAATCCTATAGCCCCTTCAATTCAGTTGAGCATCTCGATTTCGCCGTACCACAAACCGGAAGCTACCTGTTGCGTGTGGCAGAGGATAATTTCAATTGGAATTTTGACAATGCCACTGGCACAAACTACGCCCTGGCGTGGAATGCGACGGTACCGGAACCGGGTTCGATGATGTTCATCCTGCTGGCCCTGTTGCTGCTATGCCGCCGGCGCGCGGCGATGCGCTGCTGATTCTCGCTGTGAATCGCCACAGTCGCATTAATTCAATGGGTGATGCGCCGCTTCAACGGCGGCGTTTGTGCCTTCGATTGATGGGGATCTTGCTCCCGATGGTGCGGGGTGGGCCCGATGGTAAGACCACAGGCGCTGCTTCGCCCTTGACATGTGACGTGCCATTGCCCTGATTCTGGGATTGATTGCGGCCCTGATCCCGCGATGACGATCCCCAGCGGCGCTCGAAGCGATTTTGCACAGGTCGGCTGGGGGTGGATGGCCCGCCTCCGCGCCCGGGGGGCTGGTCGGTCCAGTCGGCGGGGGCGGGGGCGGCTTGATAATCTTTAAGCGTTGCCTGTGGAATCACCATGTTAATCAGGTTTTCCACCTTCGTCAGTTCTTCGCCCTGCTCATTGGTGACCAGCGTAAACGCCTTGCCCCGCGCGCCCATGCGAGCAGTCCGACCCACGCGGTGAACGTACACCTCGGGATCTTCTGGTATGTCGTAGTTGATGATGTGGCTGATGTCCGCAACGTCGATGCCGCGGCTCGCAAGGTCGGTGGCGATGAGCACATCAAACTTACCACTGCGGAAGTTTTTCATGACCCGTTCGCGCTTGTTCTGCGCCAGGTTGCCGTGGATTTCCTTGCATTCAATTCCATCGGCATATAGGCGACGAGCAACCTTTTCGGCCCCGCGCTTGGTGCGACAGAACACAATCGCGATATCAGGGTTCTCTTCCAGCAGCAGCGCCTTTAGCAAGCGGTATTTGTCCCACGGTTGGGCCGCCAGATAATACTGTTCGACGTTTTCAACCGTCGGGCGATCATCGGCACCTGGCGCGATGAGCTTTTCCGGATTGTTCATGTAGCGCCGCGCCAGCTTTTCGATCTCGTCGCTGATCGTCGCGGACACAAAGATGGTTTGCGGGGCGCCGGTTTCATCCCCCTCCTGGCCATCGCGCTTACTGGTTCGGCCGCGAATCCCCTTGGCACGCGACAGGATGTTGGAAATGTCTTCACGGAACCCGATGTCCAGCATCCGATCGACCTCATCGAGCACCACAAATCGAATGTGCTCGAAGTCGAGCACTTGCCGATCCAGTAGATCGATCACGCGCCCTGGTGTGCCGACGATAATTTCCGGATGATTCTTGAGGAACTTCATCTGGGCGGCAATTTTTTGGCCACCAAAGACGGCCACGGTGCGAATGGGCGTATGCTGCCCCATTCGCTGCATTTCGGCTTCGACCTGCATCGCCAATTCGCGCGTGGGTACGAGGATGAGGGCCTGCGTGGCCAACCCGCGCGCCACGCGCTGCAAGACGGGTAGGGCAAAGGCTGCGGTCTTTCCGGTCCCGGTGCGCGCCTGACCGAGAATATCCACGCCTGCCAGGGCACGAGGGATCAACAGGGTTTGTATTTCAGAAGGGACGGTGAATTTCAGATCCGCCAGCGCTCGCAAAAGGGACGGGCGTATACCCAGGGCCGCAAATGCGTCAGGGATGACGGCATGCTCAGACTTATCGCTCAAGAAAAATAGCTCCTAACCATTGAGAGGGCAGACCCCGATTTCGGTGAATCCTATAGGCGGGCAAGGATTAATGCAAAAGTCGCGCCCGGCAGGGTCTAGCGTCTAGCCGCGAATAACCAAAATCCGTCGCTGGTCGAAGCCGAAGATGTTAGGCCAACCGGGATGAACACTTGACCGCCAGCCCCGCTGATTTAATCTGTCAAGCATGCCAAAGCCCAACATCGTCTACCTGCATTCGCATGACACCGGCCGCTTTATTCAGCCCCATGGAATCGGTGTCAGCACGCCCCATCTGCAGCGCCTGGCGCAGGAAGGCGTAATGTTTCGCCACGCATTCTGCGCCGCACCCACATGCTCGCCCAGCCGGGCATCACTGCTGACCGGTTGCTCGCCGCACAATAATGGAATGATGGGTCTGGCCCATCGCGGGTTCGAGTTGACCGATCCGAAACAACACCTGGGCGTTACGCTGAAAAACGCAGGTTATTTTTCCATTCTTACCGGCATCCAACATGTTTCACACAAGGGAAACCTGCCGGGCTACGACGTCGTGGAACCCGGCGAAGGGCACGGGGACGATCATCCGGAGCTGCGGGCCCGTGCATTCATCGAAAATGCCCGCGAACGGACTGGCGGTAAACCCTTTTTTCTAGACTGCGGCCATGGCCTCACCCACCGGCTGCGAATTCCCAGCGGGCATGCATTCTTCCGAGACGGCATGCGCGGTGATCCGCGTTATGTGGCGGTGCCGTCAACCCTCCCCGATAACGAGATTACTCGCCGCGAGTTCGCTGACTACGCCTCCGCCGTCACCGAGCTCGATCGCCGGCATGGGTTGGTGATCGATGCTCTGCATGCCACCGGACAGCTTGATAACACCTTGATTATCGCTACCACCGATCATGGTATTCCGTTCCCGCGCGGCAAATCCTGGCTCACCGATATGGGTCTGGGGGTGTACCTCATCATGCGCGGCCCGGGTGGTTTTACGGGTGGAAAAGTCATTGATGCGATGGTCTCGCAACTTGATCTATATCCCACAGTTTGCGAGGTCACAAATATCGAAAAACCCGCATGGCTACAAAGTAAATCGTTGACTCCGTTGCTCGGTGGCCAGGTGACTCTGCACGATATGCTCTTCGGTGAAGTTACATATCACACTTGTTACGAACCGATCCGCAGCGTGCGCACCGCGCGGTGGAAATACATCAAGCGTTTCGACCCCCGCCGTAAAATCACCATCCCCAACACCGATCCGGGAGTCACGCGGCAATACCTGGTGGACAGTGGCTGGTGTGATGTGCCCCTGGCAGGTGAGGAACTTTACGATCTGATCTTCGATCCGACGGAATCGAATAATCTGCTCGAACACGCCGCTGTGTCTGCACCTGCTGCCGCCGCGCTGCCTGATCTTCGGCAACGTCTACAGACCTGGATGGAGCAGACTCAAGACCCGCTGCTGCAGGGGCCGGCCTATTTCAAGGGCGTCCTGGTGAACAACCCCGACGATCTATCTCCCGATGCGCCGCGGCTGGTGCAGGCCTGACGTAGCCGCAACCGATGGTGCAGAATACTCAGTGCACCAGCAGCCATGCCCAACATTGCGCCGGCATACCCACCGATGTTGATTCCCCACACTGCCATAAAGTGTCGGGGGTGCCAGACGTCGATCTCAACCAGGTGGTTGACATCAGCCGAAAATCTCGCCAGGCCACCCTGCCAGCCGACGATGCCAATCACCGTGGCCCCGACCAGGCATAGTGTGACAATCGCCGGGAGTTTCCAGAGAATTTGGGCGATCCTTAGCTGCGGCAGGGGCAGTTTCGGATGATTCGCTACCAGCAATACAGCACCTATCAACAATCCTGCCCACCACGTCGCGGCCACCGCTAAGATCGCGACTTGCCAGCGCAGCGCCATCATTGGCGGGGGCACCCCGGACCCGAGCAGTTGATCCAGGCCCTTCCCGTAGTAAAAATATTCCCAGCTGATTCCGCAGGCGATCTGGTCATTGAGCACGCCGTAGCAAACCGCACCAGCCGTTGTCGCGGCGAGAAATAAATACTCTCGCCACCTCTGCCCTTGCTGGCCGTTGCGGAGCCAGTCGATCAACCCCAACGTCACCAGAATCGCGAGTCCGCCGCCGATGCGAAGTGCGGTCCAGTTCATGGAAACGATTTTACAGCCCTGACAATGTCTTTTCGCTTTCGGAAATTGGGTTATCGGTCGCGCAAAATTGATGAATCTACTCACGGCCGCCGCAATGGCCGATATTCGACATATGCGGCGCACCCTTGTTGCCTTGTTTTTACTGCTGGCTATCGCTCCGGCTCGGGCCGCAAGCGGGGTTAAACCTCCGGCTGAAGCGAACGATGCTCCCGCTTATTGGTTGCGAGCGTCGGTTGCGAATGGAATCACGCCAGCGACCCAGCCCCAACAGGACGATCTCATTGACACTGCCCTACCGCTGGTGGCTGTCGGACAGATTCGTGTCGGTGACCTGTCCGGTGCGCGGCAGACGGCGCTGATCGTGCAGCAGCGCGCCGATCGTCAAAATGTCCCTGCCTTGCGGGCCCTGGCCTATTGCGAGTTGGCGAGCCTGCAATGGGAACTTATGCAACCCATCGAATATCGCAAGTCGCTGGCCGAGGCACGCAAAGCCTCAAGCGCTATGGACAAAGATTTTCTGCGACCCATGGTTGATCTTCGCCTGGCAACCCTGATGGACCGCGCCGGCACGGATGGAGATGCCGACGATGTACCACGCCAGACACGCGATTTGGAGCGCAAGGCATCGCTTTACTGCGCCTTGGCCTTGGAGGCGGGCGCACGCAAAGACGTGCCGCTACTCTCGAAGCGTTTGATGCGCGCGGCGGCCACCGCCGAAGGACAGGACGATGCGCTCTCCAGCCGCATTTTGAGCCGAGTCGGGCGCGCCTACGCCCAGTTGGGTGATTTTGATTCGGCACGGATCACCATCGCCAACATTGCCGAACCGGAATCGCGCGCGGATGTCTACGGTGCACTGGCACGGCAACAGATCAAAGCCCACGACCCGCGCGGGTATCGGGATTCCATCGCAAAGGCCTGTGATGCCATCGCCACCTTGCCACCGGCTGATCGGGCTTGGCGCTACGTGTTGCTCGCCTATGAGCAGCAAGACGCAGGCGATCGCGACGGGATGCGGCTCACCCTTCACATGGCCGGGACTTCCATTCAACACATTGATGACGCAACCCAGCGTGCCAAAGCGTACTTCGATCTAGCGATCGCATTGGGGCGTCTGGGGGATGTCAATGTCTGCATGGAGGCCCTGACGAAAGCTGAAACCGCGCTGGCCGAAGCGCCACCCGTGCAGCGTGGTGAACTTGACCCGCGCAGTGGCCGCTACAGTGACGTTGCCTGCGCACTGGCGAAGGCCGGCAAGATTGAATCCGCGGAGCGCGTGATTCAACGGATCATTGCCGGGGATGATCGTTCCGTGGCGAACGCCGCTCTGGCCGTTGCCGAAGCCGATGCGGGCCGTTTGGCCAGCGCCCGTGACCTGCTGGAGGGGGTCCAAATGCCTGCAGCGCGTTGCCGGTTATGCCGTCGCATTGGCGAATCCTTCAGCCACCAGTCTGAATTCGACCATCTTCAAGCCTGGATCGCGACGCTCAGCACACCATGTGACCGTGCATACGCCACCCTGGGGGCCGCCGAGGGGCTGCTGGACCGACGCGTGATAGACCTGACTCCCGCCGAGGTTTCCCAAGTGATCGACCCCTGAAAATTTGCCTCTTTTGTGTTTCCCCTTCCACACGCTAATCTCTGCGGCTCAGAGTAGCGAGGTTTTGTTTTTCAACACTCCGGGAAGGAGAAATATGTTCCGCTCATCACGCAATCGCCTGGGCGTTCTACTGGCGATCGTCATCTTTGGGATGGCAGGCACGGCACGCGCACAGGTCGACACGTCCATGCTGTTGACGCCCTGGAATAAAACCGATTACGTGCAGACCTACGACCGCCTGGTTTTCGAGCCGACCGGGCATGTGCGTGGCACCGATGAGCGTGACCAAATCTGGATGGACCAATCCATCGGCCGCGCGCGGTTTCATAAAGACAATCCCGATGCGTTCACCATCGGGTGGCAGACATTCACCGTCGGGCTGCATCCCAAGGATCCACGCGGGCTGGGACTGCCCAAAAAGGTCGACGAAGTGGACGTGGCCGTCGGAATTCACCTTTTCAGCGTTGGCGAATTTAAGTTTTCCACGATCCTGGGCGCGGGCTTCAGCGGGAACAATTTGTTCGCTGGCAAAAACGGGATTTTAGGGATCGGTCATCTGCTGGTGGAACATCCGCTGAACAAGACTGATTCGCTGGCGCTGACATTGGATTACGACGGCGCGCGCGGACTGCTGCCGGACATCCCGCTCCCCGGATTCGCATTGACTCGAAAGACACCGGGGAACGTGACTTACACAATTGGGTTCCCACGCAGCCAGGTGCGTTGGGAATGGAAAGATCGCGCGACGGTAGAGCTCACCTACGAAGTTCCTTATACCGCAGATTTGCTGCTGACCTATCCGCTCAGCCAGCATGTGGGCTTATACGGGGAGGCATCGCAATTCTGGCGCGGATTCGAGATTGAAAACCGCTCGCGTTCCGATCGCTTTTTCTTCCAGAATTCGCGCGTCGAAGGCGGAGTGCACCTGGTGTATGGTAATTTTTTTGGCCGCTTTCTGGACGTAGCCGTGGGCGTTGGCTATGCGTTCAACCAGCGCAGCTCCAATGGATTTGATGTGCGCAATGTGCAGCCGGGACGGCGATTTTCTGATGAGCCCTATGTGGCGCTCTACCTGCGCGGCAAATTCTAATGACGCCAGCGCCGCCCTTTTTTTACCGGCTGGTGGTCAGCAGTTGGCGATCATAGAGCTGTTGATAAACCATGCTGGTGCTGAGCAGTTCTTCGTGTTTCCCCTGGGCCACGATCTGGCCGCGATCCATCACCACGATGGTATCGGCGCTGAGAATCGTGCTGAAGCGGTGGGCGATCACGAACGTGGTTCGCTCGTGCATCAGCGTCTCGATGGCTTGCTGAATCAGGTGTTCGCTCTCGGCATCTACCTGGCTGGTGGCTTCGTCGAGGATGAGGATCGGTGTCTGCCGGAGAATCGCCCGGGCGATACAGATCCGCTGGCGCTGCCCACCCGATAGCTGTGCACCGTGTTCGCCCAGCGCGGTGTCATACCCGTTGGCTTTTTCCATGATGAAATCGTGGGCGAACGCGCGCTTGGCGGCGGCTTCAATCTCCGGGCGCGTGGCACTTGGGCGGCCGTAAGCAATGTTGTCGGCAATGATCCCCGGGAAAATCACCGCCTCCTGTGTAACGATGCCGATTTGCTTACGCACCGAGCCCATCGTCGCTTCCTTCACATCGAGGCCATCGATCAGGATTCGCCCCTGTTGAGGGTCGTAGAAGCGCGGCAGCAGAGCCAGCAGCGTGGTCTTGCCACTGCCGTTGCGCCCGACAATCGCAACCGATTGCCCGCGCGGCACGGCGAGGTTGACGTTCTGCAGCGCCGGTTGCGGCGCGTTGGGGTACGTGAAGGTGATGTTCTCAAAACGAATTTCGCGGGCGATCGGGGGCAGCGATATCAGCGAGCGGGCAGGCATCTTTACCGCACCGTTGTTAAAAACGCTGCGGCGACGCTCCATCGGTTCATCGAGTGTTTCAAAAATACGAGCGGCGGCGGCATTGGATTTCTGCAGCGCGTTGTTCACCTTGCTGGTGCGGCGAAGGCTTTCACCGATTGCCATCAGACACGCCATCAGCCCCATAAACGTCGTTGCATCCAAGGTGTGCTGCACACGCACCAGGTACGCCGCAATCAGCACGATGCTGCAGACCACCAGCAGCGTGAGCGTCTCGAGAATCGGGGCGCTGATCG
Source organism: Tepidisphaerales bacterium (assembly GCA_038238625.1). Classification (GTDB taxonomy): domain Bacteria; phylum Planctomycetota; class Phycisphaerae; order Tepidisphaerales; family Tepidisphaeraceae; genus JBBSFP01. Next base: position 5,958 of record JBBSFP010000011.1, on the reverse strand, counting down.
CATCGATGCGGCTCATGCGCATCTGCTCGTCCACCAGCGTGCCCATGATTCGCCGGTAGCGGCGTCGCTCGAATCGCTCGGCCTGCGAGGCTTTCACCACGCGGATGCCGATCATGGTGCTTTCCAACTGCCCCAGCATGACCGCCGAGCTTTGCAGCGCGCTGCGGCTGGCGCGGCGCATCTTTTTGCCGAATTTTTGGATCAGCGCCCCCATGATCGGTGCGAAAAGCACGATGATGAGTGTCAAATGCCAATCGAACCAAAGCGCCAGCGCAAAAGCCATGGCAGCCTTGATCGGTTCCTGGATGCTCTGCCCCAGCACGGTTTTGAAACCATCCTGAAGGCCCTGTGCATCCTGCACCAGGCGGCTCGTCAGATCGCTGGTGCCGCGCACACCGAAGTATTCCATTCGCATGTGCAGCACGTGATCGTAAAACTGTCGCCGGATGTCGTTGACGGCCAGGATGGCGGCTTTGTCTGAATAGTGTTCCTGAAAATAGCGCACGAAATTTCCCACCACTGCCAACGCCATCAGGATGCCCAGCACCACGGCAATGGCGGCGACCGGGTTTGTCGGAAACGATGATGCGATTGCATGCCCAGCCGACAAATGCCACGGTAACGGCGGCAGCGGCACCGCAACGGCCTGCCCCGCGCGCGGGCCGCCAACGATGATCAGCGAAGCCGCCTTCAGATGCGGCTCGGCCAGCGTATGCAGGGTTTGATCGATGGAGCCCGGTGCGCCGTTGTTATTAAGCAGGATCTGATCATCATCATGCAGCGCAGAGCCAGCGTTGGCACGGACGACTTTTACCAGATCGATCTGGTCGACCAGCTCGACATAGAGCCGCCGCGCCGCGATGCGGCGATCCACCCAATTCTGCACGGTGTCGCCACTGAACAGCACCCGGATCACCGGCAGCATTGCCCCCAGGCCGCCAGTGAACGTCAGCCCCACCAGAAACGCGCAGGCGATCGAGATGATCACCAGCCGCCAATGCGGTTTGAAATAAGCCAGCGCCCGGCGGAACGAAGCAATGCTTTTTTTCTTACGGCGCGGTCTGGTTGCTGGCGAATTGTCCGGTAAGCTCATTTGAGTGCACCTCTGGAATCGATAACAATGCCTGATTGAGGCGGGCGGGAAGTATAACCGCTTTCAGCTCGAACCGGGGTCGACGTTATCGACCACAAGGACCGAAACAAGGACCAGAACGATGCCGCCACCGATGCCCTTGTCCCGCCCCGACATATCGCAGCACGAGATCGACGCCGTGCTGGGGGTACTGCATACCGACACACTTTCCATCGGCCCGCGACTTGAAGAGTTCGAGGGGCTCTGTGCGAAAGTCGCCGGGCGGCGGCATGGGGTCGGTGTGTCATCCGGCACCGCGGGTCTGCATGCCGCCATGATTGCAGCCGGAATCGGTCCTGGGGATGAGGTGATCACCACGCCATTTTCGTTCGTCGCCAGCGCCAATTGCATCTTGTATGTGGATGCGAAACCGGTATTCGTGGATATCGATTCCAAAACGTTGAACATCGATGTTACGAAAGTTGTCGCCGCAATAACGCCGCGAACGAGAGCAATCCTCGCCGTTGAGGCATTCGGGCATCCCGGGGGAATGATCGAGCTGGAACAGATCGCCCAGAAACATCAGTTGATGCTCATTGAAGACTGCTGCGAAGGGTTTGGTGGACAGGTGGATCCGCATTCGCGCAAGCCGCGGCCCATCGGCTCGTTTGGCCGCGCTGGAGTTTTTGGATTTTATCCCAACAAGCAAATTACCACCGGCGAAGGGGGGATGATCGTCACCGATGACGACCGCTTTGCCGCCACCTGCCGCAGCCTGCGCAACCAGGGCCGTGAGGGGATGTCATGGCTGGCGCATCAAAGGCTGGGTTACAACTTTCGGCTGTGTGAAATCAATGCCGCCCTCGGTATCGCCCAGGTGCGCCGCCTTGACGAACTGCTGGAAAATCGCCGCCGCGTCGCCCACCATTACATTGAGCGACTGATGACCAGCCGGTACCTCATCCTGCCCACCCTGGAGGATGATCATGCCATGAGCTGGTTTGTCTTCGTTGTGCGGCTCAATGACATGTTCGGTCCCAGTGATCGCGATCTGGTTATTCAGGAGTTACGCTCCGAAGGCATCGGCTGCAACATCTACTTTCCACCGATCCACTTGCAACCGTATATGATCGAAAAACTAGGGCATAAGGCGGGTGATTACCCGGTGTGCGAGTTCGTCAGCGGCCGCACAATCGCGCTGCCCTTCTTCGGCCAACTTTCCGAACGCGACATCGACCGCGTCTGCGAAACCCTAGAACGCATCACCGCTCGCCTCATGGGCGGCCGCGCAGGCACGCGGTTCTGATTTGTAGGTCAGCGGCATGCCCGAAATCCTTCCCGTGGTTTCTGTCCTCGCTGTCTGTATCCCCTCTAGGAGGTGATACTGATCTGAACTTGCGGAAGCGGCGTGTGGTGATATCGCTGAGACGATGGGATTTCGAACCGAATTTGGGTCCATCTAGTTCTGTCCGTCCGCGTAGTTTTGCCCTGTGTTGACGTGAATTGTGTATCAGTTATGTCCGCTTGCCCGATCTTCAGGGAGTTGCCACATTTTCAAAGTAGTGTCTGCCCCAGACGTGATCGCTAGCTTGCCATCCGCGGAAAATGCGACGTTGGCGACGCTTCCCGGCGTTCCATTAATACCACAATAAAAACGACTCACATTGATGTGTCCGGACGGCCAACTCAAAACTCGGTCAGGCTTCAATTCCCACAGGTATATATCTCTTCGATCCGTGAAAAGTATTCTATCACCCTCGGGACTGAGGTCGAGAGCAGAAATGAAGGGAACTTGATCCTTGAATGAATATTTACCGTCGCTGTAAACGGTCGGCTGATTCGGCAATCGACATTTTAGAACCTTGTCTTGACACTCTATATCATATATCAATATTGTCGCATCTCGGGTCGAGACAACGAGGTGTCGCGAATCCGGAAAAAACAACAGCTGGTAAATCGCGGCCCCGTCGTCTTCGTTTACGATCTCCTTGAGATTTCCACGGATATCTGCCATAAAGCCTCGGGACGGCTCGAAATTAGCCCTTCTGATTTTGGGGAGGCTGCCAATTCGTTTGAGCGGATCAACCTGCCAAACATCAATTTCCCCGCATTCGCTACCTAAGACAATCTTAGCCCCATCGGGTGACACCGCCAGACAAACATACCCCCGCTTAGGATCCGTAAGATCAGCCTCGAAGTCCTGATTTTCGTTGGAAGGGACTAATTTATATAACGCAGCAGCGCCATCACTAGTGACTGCGGCAAATCTCTGCCCGTCCGGCAAGAAGGTGAAGTTGCGAATACCTTCGTTGGCACCCGCATATTCACGAATCTCCTTCTTTTCCGGGACATCCCACAATACCATCGGAAAATCTGGCCTATTCTGGTCATTGATCAACAATCTATCCAATGTGGGGGAGAGAGCGCCGTATATTTAACCTCTCCCGGGCCGAATGCGCCATACCTCCTGCTGTTGTGCGTAGTCCCAGCATACAATTTCGTCACTATTGATTTCTGGATGATGTTCATTTAACAAAAGACGCGTAGTGCCCTGCACTACGCGGAAAGTACCGTGGAAATGATCGCCCAATGGAGAAAGACTGCGCAGGAATGGCAGATCAGCGCGAAGGATTGTCCGGGCCTCTTCTTTGGAATTAAGACTCCGTTCAAATCCGACTGAAGCAGTGTCTTTGTCCGATTCCACGCTGTTTCCTTTCTCAACAACGGTGTTGATGAAAAGCGGCTTTCGATACTCAAGCCCGACTGATGAACGCGTATGTTGACAACCCACGCATATCGCAACTGAACATACTACCATGAACAGCTTCAGCTTGAATTTCATGGATGCACCACGTCAATGATATCGGTCATGATCCCATACGCGAGCAGACCCTTAATCAGACTCATATTGCCGGCCCAATCAAAGGGGACGGCCCAATCAAAGGGGACGCGAATCTTTGTTGACACCACCTCTCCCATTGTTGGCCCAATCAAAGGGGAGGCCCAATCAAAGGGGACGCGAATCTTTGTTGACACCACTTCTCCCATTGTGAAAGGCAAAACGGGGACATCACTTGATAATGACGCTGCCCTCTGATTCTAGCCGGATGCTCCTAAATCCCAAAACCCTGAAGGATGCCCCCTGCACTTCTCGCGGTGCATCATGTTGACTTGACGGAACGGCGGGGAGCATACCTTCGGCTGAGATGGTATCAAGAGAAAACCATCGATATCTGATTCAAACGAGCGCTTGACTTGCCTGCCTACAATCGCTTGAAAGCGAGGTTGATCATGAATCGAATCTTTGAATTGTTGGCGGATACGTCGGTTATGGAACGGCAGTCCGGCCAGAAAGCCAGCGCCCCCGAGTCCGATGTGTTGGACGCCTACTCGCGGGCCGTTGTGAAAGTTGCCCGTGAAGTCAGCCCTTCTGTGGTGAACATCGAGGTTCATCTGTGGCCGACAGCCGGCCCGGGGCCGCAGCCGCCTGGCAATCAGCGGGGTGGCAGCGGTTCGGGGTTTATTTTCACACCTGATGGGTTCGTTTTAACCAACAGCCATGTGGTACATGGGGCCCGGGAAATTCGCGTCATGCTCGCCGATGGACGCGAGATGGGTGCCACACCCATTGGTGACGATCCGGATACTGATCTGGCGGTCATTAGAATTGATGGGACGAACCTGGCGACGGCCGAGCTGGGCGATTCGGCGACGCTGCAGGTAGGGCAGGTCGTGATTGCCATTGGGAACCCGTATGGTTTCCAGGCAACGGTGACTGCGGGGGTCGTCAGCGCGCTATCGCGCTCCATGCGGTCGCGTAATGGGCGGCTTATCGACAACATCGTGCAGACGGATGCGGCGCTGAACCCCGGCAACAGCGGTGGGCCGTTGGTCACCTCACGCGGGCACGTAGTGGGCGTGAACACGGCCATCATTGCACAAGCGCAGGGAATCTGCTTTGCCGTGCCGATCAATACGGCCAAATTCATTGCGGCCAAGCTCATCAAAGAAGGACGCATTCGCCGTGGCTATCTTGGCATGGGCGGGCAAAATGTTCCGCTGCACCGACGGATCGCGCGTTACTACAACCTTTCGAGTGAAACCGCCGTGCTGGTGGTGGCGGTGGAAAAAGAAGGCCCAGCACAAAAAGCGGGACTGGCCGAGGGCGACTTGATCGTTCATTTTGATGGGCGGGATATCCGCGACATCGACGATCTGCACCGTAGTCTGATTGACGAGAAGGTAGGGTTACCCACGCGCTTGACGGTGATCCGCAAGACCGAGAAACTGGATCTGCAGATCGTCCCGACTGAACAAGGCAGCCTGTGAATTCAGGCTCGATTACGCTGGAGAATTGTGCATGGCCTTTGCCCCGGGCGCGGATGACCGACTTTCCGTCCGTGCCCTGGGCGCGCTCAACAGTGTCGTGGCCCGGGTCTACCACAACCTTCGCAGCGACACCCCCTGCCTGATCCCTGCCGTCGGCCCCGCGATTCTCGTATGCAATCACACCAGCAGCCTTGACCCGGTTCTGGTTCAGGCCCCCTGCACCCGCAGGATCACCTGGATGATGGCTCGCGAATACTACGACATCAAAGCCATGACCTGGCTGTTCAAAATGGTCGATGCGATTCCGGTGGATCGCAACGGTCGCGATTCCACTGCCCTGCGCGCGGCGCTGCGGGTCTTGAAAACCGGTGGCGTGTTGGGGATTTTCCCCGAAGGGCGCATCGAAACGAAGCGCGAATTGCTCCCGTTCCATGAAGGCGCTGCCACATTGGCTCTCAAAACCGGGGTGAACGTTTACCCGGCATTCCTTGACGGCACCCAGCGCAACAAAGAAATGCTGGCGGCCTTCATTGAACGCAATCAAACCCGCATCGCTT
>JBBSFP010000010.1:0-16735 GCA_038238625.1 Tepidisphaerales bacterium | reverse complement strand
GGTGCTCAGCGGCGAAGCCGGGCCGATGCGGGATATCGCCTGCCTCAACACCGCCGCCGCGCTTTTCATCGCTGAAAAAGTTGCCGCCCTTCCAGCGGGTCTGGAATTGGCCAGGCAGGCGCTGGATTCCGGCCGTGCATTGCGAACGTTGCAATCGCTCATCCAATGGTCGCATGCCGCATAAGCCCAATGGCCAAACCCATCGCAACCACGGATAAGCTTCGCATCGGCATCAGCGGCTGGACCTATGCCCCCTGGCGCGGCGTGTTCTATCCAAAAAAGCTCCCGCATAATATAGAACTGGCCTATGCCAGCACGCAATTATCAAGCATCGAAATTAATGGTACCTTTTATAGCCTGCAGCGGCCAAGCAGTTTCGCCAAATGGTATGAACAGACCCCGGCTGATTTCGTATTCTCAGTCAAAGCGCCGCGCTATATCACGCATATGCTGCGGCTGCGCAACACCGAAGCGCCCATCGCCAACTTTTTTTTATCAGGGGTTTTGCGCCTCAATGAAAAACTGGGGCCGATTCTTTGGCAGTTTCCACCTAACCTGCAATTTAACCCCGACTTATTTGAACCCTTCCTTGCAAAACTTCCCCGCTCAACGAAGGCAGCGGCCAGGCTTCTCAAACAAACCGATAGCCGCATGAAGGACCGTACATGGAGCGTGGTGGATCAGGACCGGCCTATGTTCCACGCTATGGAAATTCGGCATGAGAGTTTTGCCACCGAAGCGTTTGTGAAGCTGCTTCGCAAACATAGCGTCGCTATGGTGATTGCCGACACCGCGGGTCAATGGCCTATGTTGTTGGATGTGACGGCTGACTTTGTCTATGTTCGCCTGCACGGCGCTGAGAAACTTTACGCCAGCGGATATAGCGATGATGCGCTTGACGCCTGGGTGACGCGCATCAGGGCGTGGGCCACAGGGCAAGATTCGCCTACATCCCAGCGCCTCGGCCCCGCTGCCCGGAAGCGAATGCGGCGCGATGTCTATGTTTATTTTGATAATGATGTGAAGGTACATGCCCCATTTGATGCGGCCAAGCTGGCATTCAAGCTTGGCGAGCGAGATCGCTTATTAGATGAAACCCCGCGGGTCGAGTCTCAAGAAATCCCGCGCCTGGCGTGGCCAGCGATCGGCTCCAAATCGCGGGAGAAATAGCCGGATCGCGGGGCCATTGACAGTGATTGGGCGCGGAAGGATTCGAACCTTCGAAGGCAGAGCCATCAGATTTACAGTCTGACCCGTTTGACCGCTTCGGTACACGCCCGGGTGAGTGGGAGTATAGAGGCCCAGCGACCGGTTTGGCAACATTCCGGGCGCCAATCTCCGAGCACGATCTCGAAATCGCTCACGTTGATCGCGTGCTCCATATCTGAAAGAACCTGACTGCAACCACCGTAGGTGGACAACGATTTTTCAAGTCTGCCCAACCGCGCTCATCACACCGCCGGAGGAAAGCACCAGGTGCATTTCGCCCAATCGGGTCGCTTCGTTGCGGTCGTGGGTGACGTGCAGGACGGAGATGCCTTCTTCGCGCTGGACGCGCTGGAGGAGGTTCGACAAGTCGCTGCGGAGGTCCGGGTCCAGCGCGGAGAGGGGTTCGTCCAGCAGCAGCGCGGCCGGTCGCACGGCCAGGGCGCGGCCGAGGGCGACGCGCTGCCGTTCGCCGCCGGAAAGGCCTGCTGGCAGCCGGTCGAGCAGGTGAGCGATCCCGAGATGGTCTGCCAGCTCGGTAACGCGATCTGTTACTTTCGTCCGGGGCCAGTGGTGGATTTGTGGAGCGAAAGCAAGGTGTCGGCGGATGGTCATGGTGGGGAAGAGCGCGCCATCCTGAGGCACATAGCCGATGCCACGGTTGCCGGGCGCTTCGCGCGTGACGTCTCGTTGGTTAATCAAAACTTTACCGGTGGCTGGCTTGCGCAGGCCGCAGACGATTTCCAGCAGCGTGGTCTTGCCGCACCCGGTGGGGCCCATCAGCACGGCATAAATGGCGTCCGGAATGCGCAGGGAAATATTGTTTAATTCGAAAACACCACTGCGCGCAGAGATGCCTTCGAGCGCGATCATGGATGATCCCCCATGGCGCGCATGCCCAGCAGCACGATGATGGACATGGCGATCATCAGCAGGCTGACGGCGATGGCGGCTTCGAGGTTGCCCACGCTCAGCTCAAGCCAGACGGTGGTGGGGACCACCTCGGTTTTCATTCGGGTGGCCCCGGCGAAGACGAGAATGGGCCCGAACTCCCCCAGGCTGCGCGCCCAGGCGACACTAACGGCGCTGAACATCCCGCGGCGGGCCGCGGGCAGTGTGACCCATCGCATGGCCTGCCCGCGCGAGCACCCGAGGGTGAGGGCGACTTCTTCAGGGCGGGGATCGAGATGAACGAAGGTGGTGCGCATCTGCCGCACCGCGAACGCCGCTGCCACTACGAACTGCGCCAGCACCACGCCAAAGACGGTGTAGGTGAAGGGGATGTGCCGTTCCAGGGCGCGCATCGGCGGGGTTTGGAAAAGAATAAGCAGGCAGATTCCGATCACCATCGGGGGAAGAACGATGGGCACATCCAGCAGGGTATCGAGTAGATTTTTCCCCGGGAATTTGCCGCGCGCCAGCAGGTATCCCACCGGCACGGCCACCAGCAGTGAAAGCTGGGCGCTGATGGTGCAGGTAATGAGGCTGAGCACGATGGCGTGTCGTATTTCGCGCGATTGCAGGGCCCGCCAAAGATCGCTGGGCGCGCTGTAATGCGATGCCGCGGCGATCATGGCGACCAACAATAACAGATAAATGACAGTGACGGATGAAATGATGGCCCAGAATGGCCAACTGGGCGGCGCGCGATGTGAAACATTCTGGGGGCGATAACCAATCGGGGGGTTCATTCGTTGGCGCTCTTTAGCCAGCTGGGGATTTGAATATCACGGCTGGTGATGGGGGCTTCATTTCCCCGCCATCGGAATCCAGCATCCTCGAAGCGAGTCTGATGAGCGCGCAGGAATTCCAGCAGACGATTGGCCAGCTGCGCGTTGGGTGAGTGTTCGGCCACGGCGAAGGGCTGCATGGCTTTTGCACCGGAGTCATCAATCTTCACCAGGTCAATATGGTCCTGCGCCGGCCTGGCGTTGGTGGCGTAAACAATCGCCGCATCCAGTGAACCGGTGCGCAATTGGTTGATGAGCAAGTCGGCGGTGGGGACCTGCGAAGCAACGTTTTTCATCACATCCTCATAATGCCCGGATGATTTGAGCAGGCCCTTGGTCAAGTAACCCAGCGTTGCCTGCTCGGCGTTGCAAATGCCGATCTTCAGGTCGGGTTTGCCGAGATCAGCGATGGAGTGGATCCCGCGCGGGTTTCCCTTGAGCACGGCGATCCCGATGTCGGTCTCGGTGAGAATGACGGCCTTAGGGTAGAGATCAGCCACCGGTGGGATAAAGCAAACATCGCACGCGAAATAGGCGTCGGGGATTTGCGCGCCGGGTGTTTTCGCCATGGATTTCATGGAGGCGCAGAGAATTCCGCAGCCGTTGAAAACAGTGCTGATGTCGATGCCTTCGCGATCGGCAAACTCGCGGAGCGTGGCCTCAAGTGCCGGGCGATTAACGGAACCGGAATAGAAAAGCAATTTGGGTTTATCGGCCCAGGTATCGCCCGGGCTGGCTTTGAATCCATTGCGGCTCAATTCGGCGCCCCCTTTTTGCGGCGCGGCCAGGTAGCGAGCAAAGCGCAACGCCACCGCTGGCTGCTGGCAAGAACTCAGCACACCGATGCTCACGGGTTCCGCATATTTCTCCATCTCCGGCAGCGCCACGGCTTCAAGGGCGGCAAATTGCGGCACGGTGGAATCCCAAACCACCGCAGCGTCTACCGCGCCGAGGTTCACATCGCTGGCGATGTCGGTCACGGTTGTTTTGGTTACGGCGACTCGGGATGAAAATTCCTCCCAGCGATCACCCACCGCTTTTTTGGTAACCATGCCGATGCTGGCCGTTTGATTTGCCAACGCGAAGCGGATGCCCGGCTTGAGCAAGTCGTCCATGGAGTGGATGGCCTTGGGGTTCCCCTTTTTCACTGCAATCACCGGGCGCTGCACGGCAATGGGAATCACCTCGCGCACCACGCCGCTCTTACGCGCTTCGGCCATGGTGGCGGCGTCGGCGGAGATGTAAAGGTCGCCCGGTCTGGCGATCTTGATGTTACTGAGAAGTTGCCCGCTGCCACCCGTCTGGATATTCAGAGCAATGCCAAATTCCCTGCGAAATTCGGCTGCGACAGCTTCGATGGGCTTGCTCACACCAGCGGCGCAGTAGAGGGTCAGGCTGGTTCCCGCAGCGGCGGTGGGCCGAGCGTCGTGGTGGAAATAAACCAGCCCGCCGATGGAGAGAATCAGAACCAGGGCAAACGCGATGATGTACTTCATGGGAATCCGAAGGGTTAGCGAGTGGTGTTTTTCGATCGAGTGAACAGCAACCAGATTCCAGCAATTGCTGCCAGCGCCAGCGCGACCCCCCCGACCTTCGGCCAGACCGGCTGCGGTGTCAAAATCTCTGTGCTGGCGGGAGCGGATGTTGAACCGTGAATCTCGATGCTCTCTGGTTTTAAGGTGACGTTGGGGCGAACAGCCGGCTCCGTGGTCGTTGCTTTTCTTTGCTCGTCAATGAGCTGCAATCGTGCGTCCCAGTCGGCATCCATCAGCAGGTCCCAGCCGGGATGCTCCTCTTTCACCTCGCACGAGCAGGCGCCGAGCAAAAACCTGCTGGCGCTCTGGATGTTGGCGGCGGCGAGTTGCTCTTTCCTGAGCGAAACCAGAACGTGACCGCGGCCAAAGATGAGCAGCGCGGTGGGCTGAGTCGGGTCGGCCGCGCCGTGGTTTGCAGGGTCGACAAGCATGGCGGCCGTGGCCGATTCGGCAGCATCGGCAGGGTCCAGCCGCAGCATTGTGAAGCCAATGCGCAGTTCGGGTCCGGGCCCCGGGGCACTGGCGGGATCGTTCCAGGTCATTACTGGCAGCTTTGCGGTTTTTTCCACGCCACGCAGCGCCACGCTGATCAAGCGCGCTGCACCGTCGTTAGCGGCGGTATCTTTCCCTTCGAGCAACACCCATACGCCTGAATCACCTCGGCAAAGTCGCTGGACGATTTCGGTTCGAATGGGGGAGTTCAGGAGAATAGGCAGCGTCTTTTCATCGATTGCTTCTGACCAGGCCACGCTTTTTGAAACCGCGCCGTTGGGGAGGGTGGGAAACCACAATTCGGCGGCGTCGCCGACCAGCTTTTCATCCGCCACTACCTCGGCATTTGCTGAATCGGGGATACGTTTTTTGAAATCAAGCAGGCGCTGCGGTGCCACGTGCAGTTGATAAAGGTCACCATTCCAGCGATCAAGGGCAAATCGAAACACGGGGATGTCGCACGCCAACGCCATGGGATGCAGGCAAAGGCAAAAGCAGATCACAGCGGCTACACCGCGTGTCTTGGATGCCAATGCAAATTGAGTTGACGCGTCTTTCAAGATTTTTTTTCGCTCGAAGAAACGGGGAGGGAACCGGGCTGCACGCCGGAACATATTAGGCATTTCGGGTCGCGCTGTACCGCCAGGCTCTGGTTGTGGCCCTGGGCCATGTCGAACAAAAGCATTCGCCCGGCCAATGGCTCACCCAGCCCGCTGATAATCTTAATGGCTTCCATGGCTCCCCATGCGCCGATCATGTGTGCCACCGCGCCGATCACCGGGAAGCGTCGCTTCCACGCCACCGGCGGGGCCGGGCAGATGCACGCCAGGCAGGCGGAGCGCCCGGGCAAAATGGTGGTGATGCTGGCATCGGTTTGATACACCGCGCAGTCCACCATGGGTTTGCCATGCCCCACGGCCGCGCGGTTCATTTCGAGCCGCTCTTCAAACAGCGGGGCACAGGAGACCACCAGATCAACTTTCTCGACCAGCCTCCCCGCGTTGGCGGGGGTCATGTTTTCATCGACGGACTCGATCACCAGCAGAGGGTTGAGCTCCCGTAAACGCCGCGATGCCGATTCAATCCGAGAACGGCCGATCCAGTCATGGGTCATCAGCAGTTGGCGATTAAGATCATCGGCCCCGACGTTCCCATGGTGGGCCAACAGCAGCCTTCCGATTCCCGCCGCTGCCAGTGAATAGGCGACCGCACCGCCGACCCCACCAATGCGTGAAATCAATACCGATGCCCCTCTGAGGCGGCGCTGCCCCTCTTCCCCGAAGCCTGGGATCGATGTCTGCCATTGATACGTTTCGCGCTCGGCATCGGTCAGGGTCGATTGCGGTTGGACCAAGTCGTCGTGCGCTGGCATGTCTTATCCACCCGCCATCGGCGCGAGGATCAGCAGGCGATCCCCGATCCTTAATTCTGGCGCTTCGCGGCGATCAATCTGCTGTTCGTTGACAAAAATGACCACGGCGCGTGCGGGCGCATCGCTGGTTGTATTCAGAAATGGCGCCAATCCAGCGTGCCTATGCACGAGCTGCTCCAGAACGATTTCCATCGTCCCGCTTTTCAGCGGAATGCGCTCGGCGCTGATCCCCGCCGCGCTGGCCGCCTGGCCGCTATAGCGGATTTCAATCTCATTCTCGTCAGCCGTGCGAATCATGGGTGAGTTCATCAAACACTTTTGGGCGATACGGTAATGTCATTTTCAGATACACCGCGCTTGCCGAAATGTTGCTATCAATGGTACGGCTACTGAGGGCCTGATAGTTCATTCGCCCTGGATAGATGATTCTTTGTAGATTCAACTTCTGCCACGGGGCCGAGGGGGTGTAATCTCCACATGCGTTTGTGCGTCCTGTTTCGCTATATCACCCAAGCGAATCAGGTGAACAAGCCGATGCTCATCCACTTCCAGCTGAAATTCTCCCCCGCGCAGCAACGCTTCTTCCAGTTCAATCAACTTGCTGGCAATCGTGTGAAATAAATCTGGCAGCACCAACGCGCTGGGCATCAGGCGCAAATTCTGAATCTCCGCTTCACGCATCAGCTTCGGTTGCGAGGTTCGGCACCAGTCGACATCGACATACAGCATCACATTTTGCCGATACCACCAGAGCACCTCGGTGTCATACCAGATGGGAAAGCGCAAAAAATCGAGGGGCATATAACGGTGTTTGGAAAATTTCTCCGCCCAGTAGCCGGGCCATTGTTCGTTGACATGCCCTGGCCCCCGCTGCAATGGAATGGCTGCCGAAAACAGCACCGCTGGCGCATGGCGGACCAAGGTTTCGACAAGCGTGTCCGCGGCGGTGGCGCTGACATGCTCGGCCGTTTCCAGACAGATCGCCAAGTCAAATTTGCGCCCCAGGTTGACCGGTTTTTCCAGGTCGATGGTTGACACCAGGGATGGATCGACCAGCAACTTTGATGGATCGAGCCACGGCCCGTCGACACCGCGAATTTCACCGACGCCCATTTCCCTGGCCATGGATAACCACGTACCCACGCCGCATCCGACATCCAGCATCGATTGGGGTTGATACCGCTGGAAAAGCAGTGTCAGGATTTTGCGCGCCGAGGTGCGCGCCATCTCTGCCTGGGTGGTCATCTGATTGAACAGCGATTGGTAGCGTGCCTCGGGTTTTGCATCGGGCGCTGGCATAGGGTTTGGATAATAAGCGCAAAGGCAGCGCGGCGCTAAAGCGCGCAGCTTTGAATATGTCAGCGTTCAATGAAAATCGCGAGAACGCACCAACAGGTCGGTCAGCATTTCGCTCAAATCATGCAGCTTCACGGCCATTACATGCAACACCAGCCCCTGGCGCTGGACATATCCATCCACCTGCAGCATGGATGCATGCCGCGCGGTGGAGCGTTGCCGCTCAAAAATCTCCGGCTGGATAATCACGTTGATAATCCCGGTCTCGTCTTCGAGCGTTTCGAAAATGATTCCTTTGGCGGTACCGGGGCGCTGGCGAATGATGACAATCCCCGCCGCCCGCACCCAGCTTCCGTTGCGGCGATTCCAGATTTCCGCCGCCTGGGTTACCCGCCGCGCATTTAATTGTTCGCGCAATAATCCCACCGGATGCCCCTTGAGGGAGAGCCCCACGGTTCCATAATCGGCGTGAATTTCCTGGCCGGTCGTCATGAACGGCAGCGCGGGGTCCTGGCTATCCTGGGGCGGTTTGGCTAGCGGTGTACGCTGCTCGGGTAACGCCAGCGTTTCCCACAACGCCACCCTCCGGCTTTTGGGCAGTGATCCAAACGCATCGGCTTGCGAAAGCCGGGTGACCGTCCCCACCGGTAGCGCCGTGGCAGCGTGAAAATCGTCGACCGACGCAAATGCCCCATGCTGTCGGCGACAGTTCACGATCTGCTGCGCGTGCGCGATCGCCATTCCCTTGATCATGCGAAATCCCAACCGCACCACCGGCCCGCCCTGGCCCCAGGTGCGCTTGTCTGATGTAGGAAAGATCGATAAATCCACGGGGGTTTCCAGCGTGCAATCCCAGTCGCTGTGGTTGATATCCACCGGGCGCATCTGCACCCCATGGTCCACCGCATCGCGCACCAGCTGCGCGGGAGCGTAAAAACCCATCGGCTGGCTGTTGAGCAACGCACAGCAAAAAACCGCCGGGTGGTAACGCTTGATCCATGAGCTGGCATACACCAGGAGTGCGAAGCTGGCGGCATGGCTTTCGGGAAACCCGTAGGTGGAAAAACCGCGAATCTGATTGAAGCAGCGCTCCGAAAAATCCTGCTCAAACCCGCGCTGCTGCATCCCGATGATGAATTGCTGCGCGAAGGTCTCAATATCCCCAAAACGCCGGAACCCCGTCACCGCCCGCCGTAAACGATCCGCCTCTGCCGGTGAAAACCCGGCACATTCGATGGCGATGCGCATGGCCTGCTCCTGAAATAAGGGGACCCCCAGGGTTTTCCCCAGCACCGCCTTAAGCTCTGGTTTGGGAAAATGCACCGGCTCCAACCCGCAACGCCGACGCAAATACGGATGCACCATGTCCCCCTGAATAGGCCCGGGGCGCACGATCGCCACCTCGATTACCAGATCGTAAAACTCTTTGGGGCGCAGGCGGGGAAGCATCGACATCTGCGCGCGGCTCTCGATCTGAAACACCCCTACGGTGTCGGCATCGCTGACCATGGTGTAAACGTTCGGATCCTCCGCCGGAATGGTGTGCAGTTCCATCGGGGGATCGGCCGGGTAAATGTGGTTGATCAGCGTCATCGCCTTGGCCAGCGCGGTGAGCATGCCCAGGGCAAGCAGATCGACTTTGAGAATTTTCAGCGCATCGATGTCGTCTTTGTCCCATTCGATCACGGTGCGATCGGGCATGGAGGCGTTTTCGATGGGAACCAGTTCGCACAGCAGGCCGCGCGTCATCACCATGCCACCGACATGCTGGCTGAGGTGCCGCGGGAAACCCAGCAGTTCAGTGGTGAGCGCAATGACCAGCGCCACGGTTTTGTCGGTGGGGTCAAGTCCGGCTTGCCGCACCTGCTCTTCCACCGGGGCGCCGCCTTGCCAACCATCCATGGTTTTGGCGAGGGCATCCACGGCATCAAGCCCCAGCCCCATGGCCTTGCCCACATCGCGCAACGCCGAGCGCCCGCGGTAACTGATCACCTCTGCGGTCATTCCGGAGCGTTGTCGGCCATATTTTTGGTAGACATATTGAATCACCTCTTCCCGGCGTTCGTGCTCAAAATCGATATCAATATCCGGTGGTTCATCGCGCGCGGCGCTGACGAAGCGTTCAAAGAGCACATCAATGCGATTGGGATCAACCGAGGTGACCCCCAGGCAAAAACAGACCGCCGAGTTAGCCGCCGAACCACGCCCCTGGCATAGGATCTCCCGCGCCCGCGCAAAGCGCACCAGGTCATATACCGTCAGAAAATACGGTTCGATCTTCAGCTCCGCGATCAGCTTTAGTTCGTGATTGATCTGATTTTGCACCTTTTGCGGCACGCCCTGCGGATAGCGCTCGGCAGCGCCCATCCAGGTCAGCTCCGCCAGGTAGGTCGTAGAACTTTTACCCGGCGGGACGATTTCATCAGGATATTCGTAACGCAATTCCTCCAGCGAAAAGGTGCAGCACTCGGCCACCGCGATCGTCCGCTGCAACGCCTGGGGAAAATCCCGGAAAAGCCGATGCATTTCCTCCGGTGGCTTTATGAAGCGCTCCCCGTTGGCGAAAAGCCGAAATCCCGCCTCATGAATGGTGCAGCCGTGGCGAATGCAGGTCAGCACATCCTGCAATGCATGGCGCGGTTCATCGTGATAATGCACCTGGTTGGTCGCCACTAATGGAATATCCATGGCTCGGCTGATCTCGTCGGCGTGGCGCAGCAGCATCGCATCCAGCGGTCCGTGCAGATGCGAGATGGCAACCGACAGCGCAGCGCCAAACACCTCCTTGAGCGCTGTGGCGGCGCGGTGAAGGTGGGCGGGATCAGGCTCCGCATTTTCGGGATCAATGGATCGGCACACCATCGCCGCCAGCAGACCCTTTGAATCATCCAGCAGCTCGCGGAGGTGGAGCAGGCATTGTCCTTTTTCAGCGCGGCGTTTACCGAGCGTAAGCAGCCGGCAAAGGGCCGCATACCCGGCACGGTTCTTGGCCCACACCAGCACATCGGGCGCATCATCAAATCGCAGGCGGCTGCCGATGCACAGCTTGATCCCGCTCGCCTTGGCCGCCTGGTGGGCACGCACGACCCCCGCCAGCGAATTGATATCGGTAATGGCGATGGCGTGATGCCCCAATTTGGCGGCGCGGTAGACCAATTCATCCGGATGCGAGGCTCCGCGCAGAAATGAAAAATTGCTGGTGACATCCAAGTCGGCATACGCCCACGGTGAAAGCCTGCGCGGTCCCATGGGGGATGCTGGAACAATGGGGCGATGCTTGGGGTTGGGCAGTTCAGGCATGATTTTTTATTGAAAAATTCCGTGCAAAAACCAGCGGCCGGTCTGGGCGACCCGGAAAATCCAATAGCGGCTGCCAACGGCGTCGAGCACGTCGAAATAATCGCGGATTTTCAACCGCCCATTCCACCATTGCCCGGTGATGCGCTCCGGCCCGCGGATGTGTTCCAGGCGATGGACATGCCCGTTATCTGTGAACGAGACCGGATGCCCGTCACGGCTTTGGGAGGGCATGACAATCACCTTGAGCGGGCGGGGCTGAGGCAGCAACCGCAGCGGGCGCAGCACGTCGATCGCCGACCGCAAAGCAGAGGGAATCGCCCTCCCCGCCGGGGCATAATTAACCGTGCGGCAGGCCAGCTCCGGGAGGTTGGATTCCACCAGTTCGCCCCATTGCACATCATCGTTCAAGCGCGCCCGCAGCCGTTCAATCAGGTGATCCAACGCTTCGGCATCACGTTCTTCCTCGGCGTTGACCAGCGAGGTCTGCTGCCCATCCAGCCGCTGTGTCACCGGCACCGCCAGCGCGATGCTGATGAACCCTTCGCGCGCCTGGAGGTTTTCCAGCGCGCAGCACAGCAGCTTGAACATCGCCTTCTCATCGCGGCTGGGGCGCGCCAGCTGCAATTGCTTGTGCACCGGTAAGCCATAGGGCTGATTAAATGTCAGATTTAACGCGCGGGCTCCCAAGCCACGCTCGGCCAGCTGCGCGGCGATACCGCCCAGCAGCGTTTGCACCGCCAGCCAAATGGCGTCCAGGGATTCCACCGCGCTTTCAAATTCCAGCGATGCGGCAATCGGGGCGCGATGCACCAGGTACGTCAGTGGCTCGGGCGCAGACCCCAGCGCCTGATCGATCCGCAGCAGAATCTCTGCCCCAAAACGCACCGCCAGATCTTTACGCGATAAGCGCAGCAGCGCGGCAATGGTCTTCACCCCCAGGGACGCCAGCAGCCGCAGGGGTTTTTCATCCAGCCGCAAGGCGTCGGGAGGCAGCAGTGCAAGGGCGGGTTGAATTTCATTTTTCTGTTGCAGCACCCACTGAGTTTGACCGAACGCGGCCAGCGCCCAGGCTGCGCCCGGCGTGGGGGCAATGGCCACCGATGCGATGATGTGCAGCGCCGCCAGGGCATCGGTTACGCGATCACGAAAATTTTTCACGCTCCCAAAGAGCCGTTCCATCCCCGTCGCCTCCAGAAAAATAGACCGAGGGGGCTGCACGCACACCGCCGGGCTAAAACGCATCAGCCACCGCCCCAGCGCCTCCAGGGAGCGGTCATCGGCATCAGAGGTGAGGGGGAAATCCAGCAAGGCCGCATGACGCGCCCGCGCTTCAGCCAATGCCATGCCGGGAAAAATATCCGGCGGGGTCTGGGGACTGGTGTGCCTTATCGTCTGGCGATTACCCCTGGTTTCAACCAGCGCCAGGGCCTTATGCCGAAGCTCTGGCCGCCGCCGGCACAGGCGATCGATCGCCCAATGTGGGAGATGAATGCACAGGTAATAATGAGGCGATTGCACGGCTTGCTGCACCGCTGGCTGCAAAAGGATGGGCCGAGGGGTTATGCACGTTGGCGTGGGTTGCGCTGCACTGTCGGGTCTCACGGTTTACCTCCAGAAGAAGGACTTTGCCGACTTGTCCTCCATGACCGTGAAGTAGCTGCAGGCTCCATCGCTGCGTCTGTTGATCTCCGCGTGCGGCCTGCACGAGCCAGCGCGTGGCTGCCGCGTAGATGCCGCTGATTCCCGGCACATGGGGCCTCATCAAGATTCCGATCCCGCCCCCTTTTTCGGCCGCCAGTTGTAGCCGCCGCGCTTCGATCTGGTTCAATTTCTCGACGATCCCAACGGTCGCCCCCACGCCCGGGCATCGCAAACATTCGGCCATGGCCCACAACTGCTCCAGGCGTTTGCCCGCGCGCAACACCACCACGCGTTCTGCCCGCACGCCCATGGCGGTGAGGGCTGGCAAATACAATTCTCCGCGTGGATCGCCCCACGCCAGCGCTCCTGCTTTACCGCACGCCCCCACCGCCAAAATCATCGCCACCGACGCCGGTACATCTTCAGCGCCCGGCCACAGCAGCTCATGCACGGCCCCCCTCTGAAACCCCCCCTCCGGTGCCGCCTCATCCAACACTCGCACCCCCGTGCGAAACGCTTTGAGGCTCCCGCGGACCTTATAACGCTGGGCCAGGGCCTGTTGCAGTTCATGTTTTTCCCTGGCAATCCACATCATCGCGTAGGCCTTTTTGTTCGCTGTTTGTTAGGTTACCGCCGCCAAGGCATGGAGGTCAAGGGTCATCTGATCGAGGCACCCCGAAGGAGCGAATAATTGTCCACCCGTATTCAAAAAATCACGGAAGCGGCGGTCGGCGACCAGCAAAATCAGGTTGACATATAAGATGCAGGTTGCGATCAAATATAAACAATGGTCCAAAAAATCTTGTTCGGAAACATTAGATGACCTCACGCAAGTTCGCAGAAATGTACTTTAGGAGAGCTTGCCTCACGGGGGGTCTGGTTGGCTTTTTGGTCTGCATTTTGTTGTCAGTCGGCTCACATCTACAATTGGTGATTGCCGATTCTGATCTGGGTGCTTCAGGTGAAGCCCTAAGGAGAACCGCCGGAATTTTGGCGGGTGAATTTGTGGTCTATGTTTTCATTGGTCTGGCTATCAGCCAATTTCATGCCTGGTTGATTTGTCTACTGCTCTGGGGGCTACTCGGAGTGAGCATCATTGCTAAAGCGAATCAAAATGATGTTGACTGGTACCAGGGGGGGCAACTCTGTCTTGCGGTCCTTACAGGCCTTCTGCTGGCGTCGCTTTGGAAGACCAATGAGCTTTTCGCCGACAGATGCCGCGCCTGGATACGTGCGGCTACTTTCGCGGGATTGTTTTTTGCAGCCTACCGGCAAACCCTGTACACATTCGGCTTGCGTCCACAGTCGGTAGCTCCAGTGATTTGGGACAATTATCGCATCCCCGATTCGGACAAAACGATGGGCATCATCCTTCCGTTGTCGTCCAGCACATCGAGAGAGTCTAAAGATAATGCGCTTTATGGCATCATTTCGTCCGATGGCAAATTTTGAGCCCGCTCAGACGAGCAAAATCGTTGCTGGCTAATGAGTCAAGGCGGAAACACAATTCTGTACCCAGGCGGTCCAGTAGCGTGTGTCGCTCTGCTCGCATTTTCACCGGATAGCAAGTTACTGGTTGCGGTCATAGATGAGGGCCAACACGACGGAGAGCGGGTAAAGGTATGGAAGGTGGTCGATGAAGGCCAAAATGTTGCGCCGGGGGCCAAGCTGCAGACCGTTTGGAAGCCCGCTGGAATTTACACGTGCTACGCATTGGCGATCGCTCCGGATAACGATACGCTCGTATTGTCGAGCCCCGATGGTATCGATTTTGTCAGCGCTGGATCGGGGTCAATCACGCGTCACTTCATACCGCCGGGAGTCGATGCAAAACGGCGGGCCTTTGCCTATGCGGCTGCGGTAGCGGTATCCAGCGACGGGCACTACCTAGCTACTCGAGAAGCCGACCGCCTCAGAATCTGGCATTGGAACAGCCTGATAGAGTATCGCTCATTCCCGTCCCAAGACTATGGCCCTATGGCATTCTCGCCAGACGGCGGCATTAAATTGATGGCCGCTAATTATTCCAAACTAGCAACCTGGAATGTATCGCCACAATGGTGGCTTTTTTCGGCTTTGATCGCAATGTGCTTGTGCGTGACAGTCGTCACGGCATGGCAAGCGTCACGTACCGAACCCAGCTCTAGCGAAACAATTGAGCCGGTGGGTTGAGTAATGAAGACAGCCGCTCAATCTTAGGTTTTCTGCCGATGCTCTCCACATTTCCAGCGCCTCCGTTGCCTGATTTTCGCGGAATTCGACACCTTTCGCTGCGCGGTAGGAACGGGAGATAGCCTCAAAACCGAGCGTTGAGACAGAGCCAGTGATGTCCCCATATGGATTTCCACGTCGATTTGTCGTTTCACTTCTTCGGTCGCAACGCCTTACATCTTCGCAGACGGGTTCAGCTCCAGATACTCGCGATGGAACAGCTCGTCATGTGTAGGCGAATACAGGTTCTTGAAATGAGTAAGCTTTCCCAAGAACTCTCGAAAAGTGCGGGCGAAATGGACGAACATGATATCGCCTCCCAACCCACCGTTGTGGTCGAGTAAGAAGATGCTCCCATCGGGCAACGATCGGTGTCGCTCCACCCACCAGAACGGATCGCCGAAGGCGGACTGACCGAGAAACAATCCTTCGGCGCCGAGCCAATCGTCCACGGGTTCTGCGCCTTCCATCGACTTCCACGAAAGCTCCTTCGAGCCGAGGGTGTAGAAGCCAAACTCCTTCCGCTGTTCACCTGAAAACAGTTCTGTTGGTCGCATCGCATGGTAGAAAGATCGGACGTCCGCAGGGAACGGACGCGATCGTTGCTCGGCCGCGGCGATTTCAGGCTCAGAGCAGCCTGGGCCTTGGTCGACAACGCCGAGCGATGCAAGAACGGGTTTTACTTCAGTGAGCACCGTCGCCAGGTCCGTCGATTGACGCCATGGGTAGGGGTCAGGTTCCATACGCATCGCTTGCCGCCCAATCGAGCAGTATAACAGATGACGTCCTCTTGCAGGCAACGCGACGCGCCAGGGGACGTCAGACCAAGGATAAAGATACCTCGCGACTCGAGTCGGTTCACAGCAACCACTGGTTATCTGCTCGGTTAGTGGCACATGACCGCGTACAGGAACAAACCCACGATGTTCCAGAATACCGCCAGCGCCACATGTAGTGCGACGGGCAACCGTCGAGCCCAGCGCATACACGCGACGGAAAGCACGACGACCCACGAGGCGACCGCAACCGCAAGGTACTGTGGCAGTGAGTTCGGGGTAACCAGTCCGAGCACACTAGCGCCGAATAGCGAGAACCCGCTGATGCCAGCAAGGATGTTCCGAGCGTAGACCTCCGGGCCATCATCCCCAAACGGGAAAAACGCAATCCAGCCTATAGCCTGTAGCAATGTTGGAATAAGCCATGCCCCTACGACCGCGACGCGGTATGCGGTATGCGTCGCCGCAGCGGTCGCATATGATAAAGGAGACACCGGGACATCACTGATCACCTCACATTTTGCTCCTCGGCCGTCGGACCTTCCTAATATTTGCGATGTTGCACTCACGCCGTTCGCCGCCCGGATTGCGGCGAAGCGCGCTATACAATTGTTGATGGACTCAACGACCCCCTGATGCGAGGTGTACCCGTCCGGCACTGCATCCGCGACCCAACTCGGTACCATTGCTGCAGTCCGATCATCTTGACTGACCTTCGCACTGCCTGCCCAGACGACGAGCATTTGTGCCGCCTGTTCCGGTTTGAATCTGCCACTGATATGGAACTCCTTCGCGAAGCGTTCTATTGCCGCATATGCCGCCACGACAGGGCTGGCCTCACCGCGCACTTCGCGCAGCTTGCCTTCGATCGCCCACTTGTCCTCGTTGGCGGCAAGGCTGACATCAAGCAGCCATTCCGGAAGTGTGTCCTGTGTGGCGATGATACCGTCCGCCCACGCGATGATTTCAGATTTGTCAATTACTTCCATGAGCAGCAGCAGCCGGAATGCCTCGGCTTGTTCGCAGATGTTCATGGGACGGGAAAAATGGCACATCACCGCACCCCTCATGTTTTCTCTTCGTCCGCCCGACATCTCTAATATTAGTGTTGCCCCATTTCCACTTTTTGATTTTCCCGACGACCGATTTAGTCAGATCCCGTTAATCTTATCAAAT
>JBBSFP010000009.1:0-17147 GCA_038238625.1 Tepidisphaerales bacterium | reverse complement strand
TTTCTTTCCACTGCCGATGCTCGGCACTAAACTCCATTCCATGAACGTCAAGCTCCTCGATCTTCAACCTCAATACGCCGCACTGCGCGACGAAATTCACCAAGCCATTGATGCCGTCTGTGATGCGCAAAGCTTCACGCTGGGACCCGTGGTGGAACGCTTTGAAAAAAACCTCGCCAGCTACTGCGGCACGCGGTATGCAATTGGTGTCAGCAGTGGAACGGATGCACTGCTTTGCGCCATGATGGCCATCGGCATCAAGGCCGAAGATGAGGTGATCTGCCCGACATTCACTTTTTTCGCCACTGCGGGATCCATAGCGCGTCTCGGCGCCAAGCCGGTCTTTGTCGACATCGATCCCCATACTTTTAACCTTGATCCGTCTCACCTTTCGAAGCTCATACGGCCGCGCACGCGCGCCATCATTCCTGTGCACCTGTTTGGTCAGATGGCCGACATGGAAGCGATCAATCAAATCGCCGATCATCACAACCTGGTGGTGCTGGAAGACGCGGCGCAGGCCATCGGGGCGATGCGCAACGGTAGGCCGGCATGCTCCATGGGGTTTGCCGGGGCGTTGAGTTTTTATCCCACAAAGAACCTGGGGGCGTTCGGCGATGGTGGGGCGATCTGTTGCAACGATGATACCTTTGCCGAGACCTGTCGATTGCTGCGCGTACATGGATCGGGCCATCAATACCATCATAAGTTGATCGGTGGAATGTTTCGGCTCGATGCGCTGCAGGCCGCCATTTTGGACGTGAAGTTGCCGCATCTGCCGGAGTGGAACGATGCCCGCCGCCGCAATGCTGCTCTCTACGATGAACTTCTAAAAGGAAGCGCGGTGGAAATTCCGGTGATCGCCCCCGGCAATCAAAGCATCTACAACCAGTATTGTGTGCGCGTGCCCAATCGTGATCGGGTCAAACAGGTGCTGGCTGATAAAGGGGTCGGGTCAGCCGTGTACTATCCGATGGCGTTACACATGCAGGAGTGCTTCAAATATCTCGGCCATCGGGCCGGTGAATTCCCTAACAGCGAGCGGGCTTGCCAGGAGATTTTGGCCCTGCCGGTCTATCCCGAACTGCCTGAAGCGCAGATTCGCTATGTGGCTCAGGCACTGCTCGAAGCCGTTGCTGGATAACACATCAAGCGATCGCGCGCCGCACGCCGATAACTCCTGCGCGTGACTCCACAACCCACCGATCAAGCAAATCTCGGTTTCAGCGAAGAAACCCTCACGCGTTCCGTAGCCACACTGCAGGAACAATTGGACTCCGTTCGCCAGCAACTGATGGAATCGCAGCGACTGGCAACCATCGGCACCATGACAGCGGTGATTGCGCACGAGTTTAACAACCTGCTTACCCCCATCATTAGCTACAGCCAATTCGCGCTCACCAGCGCTCAAAGCCAGGCTCCGGATATGGAGCTGATCCGCAAAGCGTTGGGCAAAGCCTTCGCCAGCGCCACAAAGGCCGGCAAGATTTGTTCATCAATGCTGAGCCTTGCACGTGGCGAATCCACTTTTATGCAGGTTGCAGTGCAGCAACTGGTGGATGAAACCTTAATGGTGATGGCGCGCGATCCGCAGAAGGACGCAATCGCGCTGCGAGTGCAAATTCAGCCGGGCCTTATGATCCAGGCAGATCCCATTCAACTCGAACAGGTGCTGCTCAATTTATTGATTAACGCCCGCCAGGCGATGCTTGGAAAAGGTGGCGCATTGACCATCAAAGCCAGCGCCGCGCCCGACGATGGTGAAGTTCGCATCCAGGTGATCGACACTGGCCCTGGAATCCCCGAGCGCCTCATTGACAAGATTTTCCAACCGTTCTTCACGACCAAAGGCACAGCCCGCCGTGGTGAAACCCGTGGCACCGGGCTGGGACTTGCCATCTGCAAAGAAATCATCGAGCACCACAAGGGGCACATCCGGGTTCAAAGTGAACCGGGTCGCGGAACCACGTTCACCATCTGCCTGCCCGGCCATCACAACGTCAACGAGCCCGCTACGGTTGAAGCACATTCGGGTGAAATTATCGGACTCTCTGAAGTTCCGGATCGCCTATGACCGATACCTGGGAATATGTTCGCAACCCATTCCGGCGTCACTGAGGCTCTTCCTATGTCCGTGCTGGTCGATCAAGAGCCGTTGCAGGCAGAGGCCCTTGGGCTTCAAACCGTGGGCCAGGTTCTTTCGCATCTACAGCGCGACAACAAGCTGGTGGTGCATGTGCTGGTTGACGGACAGGTACCCGATCTTGAACAGATGGGTACCCTGCGCAAATCGCCCCTCAGCGGCCATACGCTTTTCATCGAAACCGCCGATCCCCGCCAACTCGCTGCGGATGCCCTTTCGGCGGTGCAGGAACAGATGATCGAAGCCGAGCGACTGCGCGCCGAGACAGTGGATCTTCTGCAGAAAAATCAGAACGTGCGCGCGATGGAAAAACTGAGCGGCTGTTTCAGCACTTGGCAATCCGCGCAGGAATCCGTGTTAAAAACCGCGCGGCTGCTGCGAATTGACCTGAACCAGATCTGCGTTGATGACGAACTCTTTACTGATCTCCTGGCCGAATTTATTGATCAGCTTCGCCAGGTAAAGACTGCGCTGGAGAATCGCGACTTTGTTTTGATGACAGATGTGCTCAGCTACGAGATCACGCAGACCAGCGCCCGCTGGGTTTCGGCACTCCGTGTGTTGCGCAAGGTTATTGGCTGCAATTGAGCCATTCGGTGAGGGGGCATCAACCGCCGCCTGGGTATAATTCATTCATGTCGATTGATTCGCTGCAGGACCTCTGCGAACAGGGCCAGCGCCAGCTGAGCGCGATGCATTACCTGCAGGCAGAAAAAACCCTCGCGGCCGCCGAGGCAATCGCATGGGAATCGTGCGATTGGGATGCGCTCTCTCGGTTATACATGCCGCTTCAGGAGACCCGCCGCCAGCGCCGCCAGCGTTGTGGTGAAGGGCTCATCTGCCTTGATTTGCTGGCGCGCCATCCGGATCACTCGATCGAACCCGAGGTGGTTCTGCACAGTTATCCGCACGGCCAATTGCTCATCGCTGGATGGGGCAGCGTGGAGGCTGCCAACTCGCTGCGACGCTTGGCGGACGAGCGCCAGTTGTATGTTGAAACCTTTCTTGCAGCTGCGTATCCCGTGGATGGGGAAACGATGGTGGCGATCGTACCCATTGCCGATGCCAGGCTCCCGGAACCCACGCCGCGTGCCATGGTCGATTGGTTGGGTCTACTACCAGCGCACAGCGTTACCCTCGCCGCCAGCGCGCTGCCAGCTCGTTCAACCCAGGGATCACCGGCAACGTACGCGAATGTGATGGGACTATGGGAGCGGCTGCATTTGCCGTTTCTACAGGAGGCCGATGCATTACCGGTCTCACCGGAAAAAGTGGCCGCCTATCGCCATTGCATAGCGGTGGACTACGCTTGCGAAAAGGCGCATCAACATCTTTCCGACATCGCGCGGCAGTTAGCGCGCGGTTGATCGCACTTTTTATTCGGCTATTCTCAACCGCGCAATGTTTGAACAAATCATTCTGCTTGGGCTGGTCAGTTTTGCGATCGCGTTTGTCGCGACCCGTCTCGTCCGAAGCCTGTCGTTGCGCTGGAACTTTGTTGATAAACCGGGCCAACGCAAAATACATCAGGTTCCCCAAGCCTTGGGAGGTGGCATCGCCATCGTCTGCGGGATCGCCCTACCGCTCATCGCCGGACTGATATACATCCACCTGCAGCCGCAGAGCATTGCTCGATATTCGCTCGATATTCAGCAGGGGACACGGCAGGCCGCCGGATTTCTGCTTGCCATGTTAACGATGCATGCTTTAGGCCTGCGCGATGATCGCAGTCCATTGGGGCCCTTCTTCAAGCTCGTCATTCAACTCGCCATCATCACGGCGCTGGTGGTGGGCCTGAACCTTCGCGCGCTCACGGTGCTCGATAAGCTGGGCGTGGGGACGTGGCCAAGCTATTTGATCAGCATTCTTTGGATCGGACTGATCACCAATGCGTTTAATTTCCTGGACAACATGGATGGTCTCTCTGCCGGGGTGGCGGTGGTCTGCTCCGTGGCATTCCTGGTGACGGCGCTCTCGATTGGCCAATGGTTTGTCGCGGCGATGCTGGCGTTGCTCATCGGGGCGCTGCTCGGGTTTCTTTGTTTCAATTTCCCCCCGGCCACCATCTTCATGGGGGACAGCGGAAGCCTGGTGGTGGGCCTAACCCTCGGCGTGCTTACGATCCGCACGACATATCTCCCGGTGGGGCAGCGCAATGCTTTTTGGGAATACTGGTACACGATGCTGGTGCCAATCGTGGTACTGGCAGTGCCGCTGTATGATTTCCTGGTCGTTAGCATCATCCGTATTCGCCGCGGCAAAAGCCCTTTTGTGGGTGACACCAATCATTTCAGCCATCGCCTGGTGGCGCGTGGCATGTCGCGGCGCACGTCAGTGCTCTGTATCTATCTGGTGACTGCCGCCACCTCAGTGGCCGCCATTCTGTTGCCGCGCGTTGAATCGCAATACGCGCCGCTGATTTTTGTCCAGACGCTTCTGGTGTTGGGGTGCGTAGCCCTGCTGGAACAGCATCCGACCTCGATAGCCTGATCCGCGCAATTCGATGGCAAAGCCAGTCGACCATCTCCGCGGGGACGCACGCTGGGCATGGCTCAACGCCGCCGCGCTTGTCGTGGCCCTTACGCTGATCGTGCTGCGCATGACAATCTCCACGCAATTGCGAGCGCCGTTTGTGATGAACCCTGGTGTCGAACTCGCCCCCCAGACGGGCGGGCCGGGCGCGGACCTTTCGCTTGACTTCATCGGCGTATTGCCAGCGCTCCTGGTGTTGATCCGCTGGGGGCTGGATCGTGATTACGCGCTACGTTGGCATTGGAGCCTGATGCCATTGGCCGCCTTGGCCGCCTGGGGAGCGTGCAGCGTCACCTGGGCCGCGGACCAATTTGCCGCGGCAGTCTATGCGGCCCACTTTATTTCCGCCGTATGCCTGCTGTGGGCGGCGGTGCAATTGATTGACACCTGGGCCTCGCTGCGCCTTACCGCCAGCGTATGCGCCGGCCTGCTGGCTCTATTGAGCATTGCCGCCATTTATACGTTGCTCGTGGAACTCCCCGATACCCGCCAGCATTGGGAGCAAAACAGGGAGAAAATTCTTCAACAGCACAACTGGCACCCGGATTCCTTCGCCGCCAGGCAGTACACCAACAAAATTCAAAGCAACCTGCTGCAAGGGTTCTGGACATCATCAAATACTTTCGGCTCAATCGCGATGCTTCTGATGGTCATCGTCGGGGGGTTGATCGTGCAACGCTTGTTGCAGCACCGCCAGTCGGGGAAAGATGAGCGCGAGCAATCGAGCCTGTCTCTCGGCGTGCTGGTAGTCACGTTTGCGGGTGGAATCCTCATACAGTTTTTTACAGCCAGCCGTGGGGCATTGGTGGCGATTCTGTTCGCGGCCGTTCTGTTGCTGGCGCTTTACAAATGGACGGATTGGATACGGACGCATTCCGCGCGCTTATACATGACGGGCACTGCATCGGTGGCCCTTGTTTTCACGGCGGTGGTCAGTCACGGAGTCTATCACGGCAGTTTACCGACCAGCAGTTTGAATTTTCGCTGGCAATATTGGGTAGGCTCGGCCCGGCTTATTTGTGATCATCTTTGGCGGGGCGTGGGGTGCGACAATTTTGGGCTCTTCTATCCGCAATACCGCCTGCCAATTGCTTCGGAAGATATTAAAGACCCACACAATTTTCTGGTCCGATTTTTCGCGGAGCTGGGCCTGGTGGGAGGGTTCCTGGCGATCGCGTGGTTGCTGCGGCTTTGGTGGGAAATGACCCGCCCGCGCATGATCACTAAAATTCAGGAACCTCAAAATTTCACACGGCGATCCCTGGGAGGTTTTTGGCAGCTGGGCTTGATTTGTGCCCTTGCTGCCTGCGGGTCACTCATTTTTGCAATCGATTGGTCACAGGACCTGGCTTACGGAACTTTCGAAATGCTCAAACGCCTGGTCTACGCGGCCGCGTTTTGCATCGCTGCTGCCGGTGCCGCAGTCCGACTCTTTCGACCAGCCACCATCGATCAGCAGTATGCCCCCTGGGTTTTGTACGCGATAGTGGCCGGCATTGCGGCGTTTTTGCTGCATGGCCTGATTGATTTTGCCGTGCTCGAGGCTGGTCCCCTTCACTTGTTTGCCTTCCTGTGCGGGGCAGCGCTGGCGATGCGTTCGCCGCAGCGACCGCGAGTGGCTTCACGCTCGGTCGCGATTGTGGTCAACGTATTGGCGATCGCCGGATGGATTGCAGGCGTCGTCTGGTTTTGGCTACCGGTTCAATCGGCCGATGCCGATGCGATGCGTTCCGATGCCTTGATCAGCAAGGTCGGTTCGAACAAATTGCGGGATACCCAGTTGCTGACCGAAGCATTGAGTTCGCTGCGGCAAGCCGCGCAGCGTCTCCCCTATAACGCCGAATATGCTTTTCGCGCCGCGCGTGTCAGCGGCATGCTGGGTGATACCCAAACCGCAGAACGATTCATTGACCAAGCCATCGTCGCCAACCCCATGAATGGTGATTTTTATCGTACTCGCATTAGCATCGCTCAACAGCGCTCGCATCCGGATCCGCAAACAATCCGCACTGATTACCAATCGATGCTCCGTCTCGACCCGCACAATTTCCGGCTGCGATTGCAATACGCGGATTTCCTCGCCGCCAACAACATTTCTGGAAGCGCAGAGCAATATGAACAAGCCCTGAAATCGGACGCCGCCCTCGAGCCGCACGATGCGCGGCATCTGAATGCAGGTGAAATCGAAAGAATTGCAGGCAAGCTCAGATAATAGAAAAATACGGCGGGGTGGGCGCTGGTGAAGTCAGTTATCAGCCGGGCCCGGGATCAGACTTCGATTGAATCAGGAATCGCCGCGTTGTGCGATACCGTCTGCACATCGTCGTTGTCTTCCAGAACATCGATGAACTTCAGAAGTTTGGTTGCCGCCGCCACATCGAGGGTAATTGTGGTATTTGGGAGGTAGGCAATCTCCCCGCCTTCCACAGAAATGTTCGCGGCGGCGATGGCTTCCTTCACCTTCAGATACGCCAGCGGATTGGTGATGATCGCAAAAGCCTCGCCCTCGTTTTTAACGTCATCCGCCCCCACTTCAAGGGCCAGCTCCATTAACCGATCTTCGTCAACGCCATCGGTTTTGACCGTGATTACACCGAGCTTGGTGAACTGGAAAGCGACTGAACCGGTGGTAGCCAGGTTGCCTCCATGGCGTTCAAAAGCGGCTCGCATTTCTGGTGCCGTCCGCGAGCGGTTGTTGGTTAGTGTTTCGATCAGGATCGCCACACCGCCGGGGGCATACCCTTCGTAGGTCACGCTTTCGTAGTTTTCAGCGCCCAGCTCCCCAGTTCCTTTTTTGATCGCTTTATCGATGGTGTCCTTGGGCATGTTAGCCGCTTTGGCTTCATCAATGGTGTACCGGAGCGTGAGGTTGTCGCGCGGATCGCCACCACCCTTGGCGGCGATGATGATCTTGCGGGCAATTTTACTCCAGATTTTCCCGCGCTTGGCATCGGTAGCGCCCTTGGCGCGCTTGATTTTCGACCAATGACTATGTCCAGCCATGACGTCTCTGGAAAAAACAGTAAATGCCACCAGCGGGCGCGCCCGAGTTCAGGCACGCCCGCTGATCAACCGATTTAATTCTAAGCAATTTTTTGCGGCGTTTTTATTTCTTGGCGTTGTCGCGGAAACCATCCGTCGCTTTTTCCAATTCAGTCTTGTCGTCATCGAATTTGGATGCGACACTCCACCCCACGCACTGAACATAACGGTCTTCGGTTTCGAAGATGGTCACCAGATACTTCAGCCGCAGGCGACCGTCTTTCACGGTGCCAGTGATCTCGTATTGGTAAGCCTTATGGGTACCGACCGCGATTTGCTTGGCATCGCTTGACTTGGCGTTGTCGAGCTTCTGCAGCATGGCATCGCGGCGATCCTCGGAGTATTGCTTGATGTTCGTGTCCAGGTCCGCCTTGGCATCCGACAAAAAGAGCATGTAGCACTCTTTGGCGTCGTTCTTGATCTGGAGCCGATCGGCGTCCTTGTTGTCATCGGAAATCGCCCAGCCCTCGGGTAGCTGGCAGCGCAGCGTCTTGTCGCCGCTGGTCAGCATTTTGTCTTCATCCGCGGCCACTGCGACAGCGGCGAAGACCACCACGAACAGACTCAAAATAGTTGCGAATCGCTTCATACGAAATTCCTTCCCAAAAAAAATCCATTAAGATTTCGCACCATGCGAAAACACTTAGTGTTGTTCAGCCTGCGTGGCGGGAATAGCCGCCTTCGCTGGCACCGGGGCAACATCCACGAGGTCGCCGTTTTCCAATTGATTCAATTTTTCCACCAGATGAGCTCGAAGCCTTTTAAGTTCCTTTGAATCCATACCCAAGCTATCCATCCGTTTGAGCGACCGGTTCCAAAACAATCCAGCCTGCAACGGAAATCTCAATCGGTATAGGGTATCGGCAACGTGATCGAGCACCAATGGGTCAGGCAAATCCGCCGAACCAAGGGCTCTCAACAGATACTCCTTCGCCGCCTCAAATCTGCCTTGTTTATACTCCACCCAACCCATGCTGTCGAGATAGCTTTGGTTGTCGGGCGCAGCAGCCACGGCGATGCGAACCAGGTTTTCGGCCCGATCCAGATTTTTCCCCATATCCGCCCAGGCATAGCCCAAATCGTTGTTTGCAGGAGCAAACTGCGGGTCCAACTGTAAAATTTCTTGCAACACTTGTTCGTGGCGGTGTGGATTTACATCGGTCCAAAGTAGCGCAATGAAATATAACTGCTCCACATCATTCCCAGCGGCTGTGCGAGCCTCTTCCAGCAATTCCCCAGCGGTCAAAAGGTTACCCTGCAGCGTGTAAATATATGACAGCGCCTGAAGCACCCCTCGATCTTCGGGATGTGTTTTGGCCAACTCCCTCAATTTGGAAGTGATCTCTCCTCCAAAATCTCCGGTGCGATGCAATGACAGCAGGGCCGGCAAAATACGCTCATCGTTGGGATGATCGCTGAGCATCGCCAGGAGTGCTGCCTCGGCCTGATCGGGATGCACCAACCCGATGACATAGCGAGCCTGCAAAACCCGGGCTTCAATGCTGTTTGAATTGGCTGAGATCCATTTTTGCAACACCCGAGTAGCATTTCCAAGGTCGGCGTTGTGCGCGTAAAGGGTGAAGAGGGCTTCATACGCCTCCTCCATTCTCGGTGCTGCCGAAACGATGCGCCAAAGCAGTGGCTCGGCTTCTCGCGCCCGATCGGCGTCCATCAGTGCAGTCGCTTTGCAGTATTGCAAATGATTAAACGTTCCCCCGGCAGCCATGGAGGCATCAAACGCCAAACAGGCGGCATCGTATTTTTTCTCGTGCATTCTTATCAGGCCCACAATTTCCAACGCAAGGGCATTGCTTCGCTGTTCCTGCAACGAATCAACGAGCTTCTGCGCGGCGGCGATCTTTTTCGCCTCGTCCCACACATCATGCTGCCAGTAGCGGTCCAACTGTGCCTTATAGGCCGGTGCGAAAGCGGGTTGGCACTTGACCGAATTTTCCAGGGCCTCGGTCGCCAACCCATCGCGGTGCAGGAATTGTGCGAGCTGGAAGATAAACAACCAGCGGGCTGCTTCTGCTTCTGGCAACACTTGCAATGATTGCAATGAATCCAGCCGCGCCCGCCCGCCGAGCGCGGGCCGCAGCAGCGCGCTAAGCTCATTAGAAAGCGAGGAGATGCCATCCGGTTGGCGAGCGATAACTTCCACCAGCAGACGTGCCGCCGCTTTTAGGTCATTGCGGCTATTGAAAATGTTGAGCAATCGTCGCACGACCGTCAGATCGACGGGAGATGGATCAACACTGGCCAGCAATTTTTCTGCATCATCCGATCGGCCGAGTTCCACCTGCAGATCCACCAGCCCCAGGAGCAGTGCGCGATCGCCGGGGCGTCCGGCGTGAAGCTCGGTCAGAGCATCGATTGCGCCATGCTTTTCTCCTAGCGCCAGGTAGAACTGCTTCAGAAACTCGATCGATTCAGGAGAAGCGTGGAAATCCACCGCCATTGCGTGAGCAGCAGCGCGGGCTGCGGGAACGTCACCGGCAAGCATCGTTGCGCGCACTGCACGCGAGCGCAGCTCAAAATTATCCGGATCGCGCTGGACTGCAGAGTCAAACGCCTGTCGCGCCCCGGCCCATTGCGAGCGGCGAGTCTGCAACTCACCGATCAGCGCATAAATCACTTCCGGATGCTGTGCCAAATTTGCAACTTCATTGCGCGCATGGGTCGGAATTGATTGATGCAGTCGCGCGAAAAGCAGTTGGTAACGGTCAAGTGCCGCGCGAAGGTAGCCATTTTCCTGCAATGCCCGGCCGAGGAAAAAATCGGTCACAATGGCATTGGCATCGTCATCTTTGTAATCGGTGCCTCGCGCCGCCTGCAGCAGATGGTCGAGCGCCCTGGGGTATTCACCCTTTAGCAGGTAATCCCGCCCCAACTCGAGTTGAACCGCGAAGTGATCCGGCTCAAGAGCCAGCCCTGCTTCAAACGCTGCGATGGCCTGGGCATGGCTGCCGGGTCTCGCCATGTAGGCTGTGCCCAAGGCCCGGTGCAGCTCAAAACTTTTCGGGTCCAATTTTAGAGCCTGCCGTAACAAGAAGACCGCCAGTACGGGCTGATTGTTCGCACCTGCTGCGTGGGCCCGCGCATAGAGCTGAATCGCATCGAGCGGCACCGGCCCTGGCGTCCGGCGAATGGACGACGACGCGGGCGCAGCTCCCATGGCTGCGGCAGGTTCACTGGAAATGGTGATCTGGTCAAAAGGCAGCTCTGCCCTTGGATCGACGGGTTCGGCAGCACGCGCATGCTCAGTGGCGGGGTGCGTCAATGGTTCCGCGTTGCTGCCGCACCCCGCCAAGGTGCCGACTAAAATTAGCGGAGCAATCACAAAGCGAGAGGGTGGTCTGCACATCCGCGGCATCACGGTATGACTTTATTCAGCGGGTAGGTGATGATTCCAGTTGCCCCCGCGCGTTTTAAGCGGGGGATCAGGTCACGCTCCTGACGTTCCTCCAGGATTACTTCCACTGCCACCCATGCCGAATCCGCTAATCGGCTGACCGTCGGACTTTTCTCTGCCGGGAGAAATCCAATAACTTCCGCCATCTTGTTTTCCGGCACGTTCATCTTCAGCCCGATTTTGGCTCTCGCTTCGATCGCTCCGCGGAGCAGCATGGCAATGTTTTCCATCTTTTCGCGTTTGCACGGATCGGCCCAGGCCAGTTTGTTAGCAACAAAACGCGTGGTACTCGTCAGCAGCGTATCAACCACCCGCAGGTTGTTGGCCCGCAGAGATGAACCGGTCTCGGTGGATTCAACAATGCCATCCAGCAACCGCGCTTTGATTTCAGTGGTTCCCCAGGAAAATTCAACATGCACTTTCACACCGCGCGCGGCAAAGTATTTGCGGGCAGTGTTCACCAATTCAGTGGCGATGATTTTCCCCTCCAGGTCTTCAGGGATTTGCACCGCGCTCTCATCAGGTACTGCCAGCACCCAGCGCACGGGGTTGGACGAAGCGCGCGAATAGGTCAACTCGCAGATCTCGATCACATCCAGTTCGTTGCCATTCTCCACGATCCAGTCGTAACCCGTGAGTCCGCAGTCGACGATATTGTCGACGACATAGCGGCTAATCTCCTGCGCGCGGAATAAGACGGCTGATAATTTTTCATCGTCGATGCGTGGGAAAACACTGCGATCAGGAATGGTGATGCGATATCCCGCCCGGGCGAAAAGGTCTATGGTGGATGCCTGCAGCGAGCCACTGGGCAAACCCAAACGAAGCGTGTCAGGGGGCAGGCGGTTAGTCATGTCGATTCCACTTGATACACCCGGCGATTTAACCGCAGCTATTAATTTATGTAGGTGAAGCGGTCCCACATTCAGCTGCGGATTTTCTTTCGGCTCTTGGTTTCTTCATCCGACTGCCGCAGCGACGCCTTGCGCGTTGCCATGAAAAAGTCATAGCACTCATCGCTCTTGAACTGGTGTTCGACGAATTTCTGTGCCTCGTGGAGCGTGGATTCGGCATCGACGACATCTTCATCGCGGAGATACGTCAGCATTGAATCATCCAGCGGTATAGCCGGCGATTCGAAAGCAAAAAGCATCACGTATGCCTCGACGAATGGAGTCATCTCCGGCAAGTCGCGCAGGAACTGACGAGATTCCTTCTTGTTCGCTCCCGCCAGGCGGTTGAGGTTCAACGTATGCTCACGTTCGAAGATCGCATTAAGCGCCCGTGTCACCATCTCCGCGCGGCGGATGATCATTGGATAACGGGTGCCCACCAATTCGCCAATCTCGAGATCTGTAGCCACGCGCAGTTCATTGAGATCGACGAATGACTTGTTGATTTGCCGCATGGCTTCGTTAGCGCGTTCGTCGGGGACATCAAAACTCATCACCGCCCGCACCAAGGCTTCGAGCGGCTCGATCTTTTGCAGAGCCGGTGGCTTCCCATCGCGCATCAGGCGTTTGTAAAGCGATTTGAGTGACTCAGCGTGTTTGGTGGCGTTTTTCAAAGACATTCCTTCAGAGTGTTGACGGCGGAGGCGTTGCCGGTTCAGCCGGGGGCTGGGGGTTAGTTGGTAGCGGTGGTTCTGAGAGACTGGTTAATTCAGGATGGGATGCTGTTTTCGATGGAGATGTTGCCCCCGGTGCCGATGGGTCCGCGGCCGAGGGGAGAGTTTGCCCTGGCAAATCTGCGGCGGCTTGGGCAGCGGCTTTTTCGGCGCGT
This sequence comes from Tepidisphaerales bacterium, assembly GCA_038238625.1. GTDB lineage: Bacteria > Planctomycetota > Phycisphaerae > Tepidisphaerales > Tepidisphaeraceae > JBBSFP01. The sequence goes on along the minus strand of JBBSFP010000009.1, from coordinate 4,236 downwards.
TTGCGGTCAAGTTCCACGTTTTCTTCTGCGACCAATCGAAGAGCATCGAGAATTTCCAGTTCCTTCTTAAGCTGATCATCCAGATGAAACTTCAAAAAGGGTGCGATGCGCAGCGTGAGCTGCTTGGTGAGCTTGAGTCGCAGAAGGCTTGCCGAATGGCGCAAAGCATTTAGTGCGGCGGTCTGCTGGCCCGGGGTCCCCATGATGGTCAGGTAGATATCGGCGATGGATAAATCGGCGCTGACGCGCACGCGCGTGATGCTGGGCAGCCCGACAATGCGCGGATCGCTCAGCTCACGCTGGATCAGGGTTGCCAGCACTTTCTGAATCGTGCTGGCCAGCATATCGGTTCGACGGGACATGGTTGAAGGCTCAAGATCGCACGCGAGATGAGGCGTGGTAAAAGTTCAGAGAAAATCGATCTGGTAATCGATCAAATCCGCCGTCAATACAGTGCGCACAAAATCCAGCAGCTTGCTGAAAGCGCCCTGCACGTACTGGCGGTCATTGGAAACCATTGCGATTCCGAGGATCGAACGCCGATGCTCTTCGAGTGCACCCACCTCGGCGATGGACACGTTATGCGAATGGGCAATTCGATCCTTCAGGCTCTTAACCACCCGTCGTTTGTCTTTGAGCGACATGGCATCCGACACGGAAATCTCCAATTGCAATACACCGATGACCATGCGTTCAGGCGGCGCTGTTTATCAGCGCCGGCGGTTCGGGAAATCAGGCCATGATTATAGGGTTCTTTGAATCGTTTCACGGATATAGGCTTCGAACACGTCACCGATTTTGATATCGTCATACCCATCGAGCTTGATACCGCACTCTAACCCAGCCTTTACCTCACGGACGTCGTCTTTGAGACGCTTGAGGCTAGATAACGCCAGGTCCTGCGTGATGACGATGCCATTGCGTGAGAGCCGAATGCGGCTACCACGTTGAATGTGCCCATCGGTGATCATGCAGCCTCCGATGTTACCAATCTTGCTGACCTTGAATACCTGCCGCACTTCGGCATGGCCATGCAGCTTCTCGCGGATTTCGGGTTCAAGCATCCCCGAAAGAGCTTTTTTGAGATCATCGAAGATATCGTAGATGACTTCATATAAGCGGACTTCAACCCGGCGTTGCTCTGCCATGGCGCGGGCGGATTCTTCAGGAACCACATGAAAACCAATGATCACGGCTTCGGAAGCATCGGCAAGCTCCACGTCGCTCTCAGTGATGCCACCGACAGCAGCGTGAATCACGCGCACCTTTACCTCGTCGGTATTGGCATCGGTCACCGTGCGGCTAAGGGTTTCCACAGAACCCTGCACATCGGCCTTGATGACCACGTTGATAATCTTGCTCTGGCCCTCTTTCATCGTCTGGAACAGCGCATCAAGCGTCACCTTGGACTTGCTGGCCAGCACTTCCTGGCGAAGCCGGCTCTGTCGCTCCTGGGCAACCGTGCGGGCACGATCGATGTTTTCCACCACGTAGAATTTGTCACCGGCGTTTGGAAGTTCGTTCAAGCCGCTCACGATGACGGGCGTGGAAGGCCCGGCTTGGGGAATTGACTTCAGACGATCGTTATAGAGCCCGCGAATGCGGCCGTAACCAGCACCCGAGAGCAGCACATCACCGATACGCAGCGTGCCATCCTGCACCAGCACGGTGGCGACCGGTCCAAGCCCGGCATCGACAGTTGATTCGATGACGGTGCCTCGCGCCGGGGCAGTTGGATCCGATTTAAGTTCCAGAAGCTGCGACTGGTAATCCAGGATTTCGATCAGTTCTGGTATCCCCTGGCCCGTTACCGCGCTCGTTCGAATGACTTCAGTATCTCCACCCCATTCAACGGGGTTTAAGCCATTGGCAGCGAGCTGGCCCAGCACCATGTCCGGATTAGCATCGGGACGATCAATCTTGTTCATTGCCACCACGATGGGCACGCCCGCGGCACGAGCGTGGTTCATCGACTCGATCGATTGCGGCATCACACCTTCCACCGCCGCCACCACCAGTACCACCACATCGGTCATATTCGCCCCGCGAGCACGCATGCTCGTAAAGGCCTGATGCCCGGGGGTATCAATAAATGTTACGCGCTTGGCGGTATCGCCCTCGCCGAGCGCTACCATCCAGGCGGCCGTGTGCTGTGTGATTCCACCCGATTCACCGGCAGCCACGTTGGCATTGCGGATCTTGTCCAGCAAACTGGTCTTACCATGATCGACGTGTCCAAGGATGGTGACCACCGGAGGGCGAGTCACCAGGTCGCCCTGCTCGCGGGGGCGGGCCGCAACCTCTGTTTGCAGGATTTCTTCCTGGGTTGCCTCCTTTTTAATGTGGAGTTCCAAGCCGTAATCCAGCGCCAAGGTTTCGGCTACATCGGTTTCAAGAGTATGGTTGATCGTCAGGAAAATTCCCTGCTTGATCAACTTAGCCAGCAGATCTGAACCCTTGACACCCAGCGCCGCCGCGAGGTTTCGAACCGTCACCGGTTCTTCCACCTCCACGGGTTCGCCCTTCTCAACAGCGGTCTTGGCAATTGCGTGTTGACCGCGATGACCGGCCTTATCCAGATGCTTATCGAACTCGGTGCGATGCTTGGCTGATTCAGCAATACGGCGGCGGCGCTCTGCCAAATCCTGCTCGCTGAACTCGCGAATCTTCAAATCTGCTTCGGCGCTGCGCCCGTTGATACCGCCCCTGCGGCGGCCGGAGTTGGAACGGCCCGTGCCTTTGGCAGCGGCACCGCCGGCCACCTTCTTGCGTTCGCCTTCTTCATCGGGTGTTTCTTCGGTGGTGACCTTTACACCCCGTCCGGTTTGCGCACGCGCCTGGACGAATGACGGGCCACCTGCCGGTGAATCGCCGGGACGAGTGCCCGGGCGTGGGCGGGGGGCTGACACTACATCTGGCTTCTCTTCGCGCACTACGCGCGGGCCCTGGATTTTGGCTGGCTCGAGCGTGCGAAGCTGCGGTGCAACTGTGACAGGAGCACGGGGCGTCACCGGGCCACTACCAACGTTGTTGAGGCGGTCTTCCAGTCGCACCGTGGGACGCATCTGCGAGGCACGATCGATTGGTTGCGGGCGTAAGGGCGGGGGAGTGGGCGGTACCAGCGGAGCCCCAATCACTGCAGGTGGCTCGGTCGAAACCGGCTGCTCGACGGACACGGCGGGCGCTTCAGCCGACGGAGCAGGGGGTATTTCCTCTTCAACAGGCGGCATCAACGACGCCACGGGTGGGACGGGCACAACCGCAGCAATCGGTGCAGTCTCCGGGTCCGGTGTAAACGGCACCGTCGGCGCAACCTCAGGCGGCAACCCCGGCATTGCCGGTGCCGGAGCGTTTACACTCAGCATCACCGGCGTTATCTCTTCGTGGTATGGATGCGCAGTAGAAGATTTCGTTGCCGCTTCATGCGTTGCATCGTCATGGTGCTCATCCCCATGTTCGCCGTCGTGATTCGTTTCCTCGTCACCCTTTTTACGGCGCGACCGCGTCGATTTCTTGCCTGTCGATTCGGCGGGTGAGGGTGCTCCAGCGGTGGCAACACCGCCTCCGCCCTGTGGCGGGAACCACTCGCGCAGCGTCGCCTCACGGCCGGCGCTCAGCACCGTCATGTGGTTTGGTACGGCCAATCCCTCGGCGCGGCATCGGTCCAGAAGATCCTTGCTCTGGTAACCCAGTTCCTTGGCAAGCGCGTTGACACGGATCCCTTTAACCAAAACGATCTCCAAAAAGTCCGACTACAGCGGACGGTTCAATATCACTACAACGTCTGCCACTGATAATAGGTTTGCCGACTGCGCGTCAAACCTTTCAAACCCACAAAATACACTTAACGCGGCTCATCCGGGCTGGCGGCGGGCGGTGCCAGTCGCCCCTCGGCTAAGGCCGCAGTGTCTGAATCATCGTCGTCGTCCATGTTGGCATTGGCATCACCCGCCTCGGTCTCCAGGCCCTGAATCGCCTCTTCCTCGGGTGATAGCTCACCACTGTCTGAATGGACCTGCTGATGCACTGTGATTTCGGGCGCGGCACCATCGGTACTTTCCATCGGATCAGGCATGTGCGTCACCTCGTCGCTGGGTTCTCCATCGGTCTCTGCATCGTCAGCGTTGCTGGCATCGCCCTCGTTGTCAGCCTTCGCTTTAGAATTTTCACCATCAACAGCATGCCCGGCAGATGCGCTGGCTTCGACCCCGTCTGGCTCGCCCACGGCCAGCAGCG
>JBBSFP010000008.1:0-20209 GCA_038238625.1 Tepidisphaerales bacterium | reverse complement strand
GTTTCCGCCCGATCATTATGACGACGATGGCCGCGGTGATGGGTGCGATTCCGATCGCACTGGGGTTTGGCGCGGATGCCGCCAGTCGCCGCCCATTGGGGCTGGTGATCGTGGGGGGTCTGATCGTTTCGCAGTTCATTACGCTGTACATTACGCCTGTAATCTACCTCTACCTGGAGGATTTCCAGGAGAAGGTTTTGGATAAGACATCGCTGTTCCGTTCCAGCCGCGCGCATGCGGCCGATATGCCGCCGACGTCGGTGGCGCCGATGCTCCCATCCAAGCACAGCACGCAGGGCGATGCGCGTTCCATGGAAAAGGAACCGCCACCGCTGCCCGGCCCCAATGGGAATGGGCGCAGCGATGGCATTCACGCATAGAAACGCCCACAGAAAGTGATGATATGCACGCCCCGGATCTTCAGAAGGCCGCGTCCTTCGATCGTAATCACATAAAAATGGCTCTTGGAATTCGGACGACGCTGACCGGGCTGGCGCTTGCCGCCACCGCCCTGGCTGGTTGCAAGGTAGGCCCCGACTACCACACACCCGACCGCCCCATGCCCGGGGCCTGGGGGGAAACACAGACCATCGAACCGGCTACCCGCCCCACCACCACTTCCTCAAAATCCTCCACACCCACCAGCGTGATTGACGCCCGGGGTCCGGGCGATCTGATGGACTGGTGGAAGCGATTCAACGATCCGATTCTCAATGACCTGATCGCCAATGCATTGAAATCCAACCTCACTCTGCAGACGGCCCAGGAGCGGATTGTGCAGGCACGCGCCCAGCGCCGCATCACGCGCTCGCAGCTTTTTCCGCAGGTAGATGCCACCGGTTCATACCGCCGTGTACGCAACAGCACCGGATCATTCAACAGTGTGAATACCGGAACCGGGTCTGGCACCTCGACCACGCACACATCCGGCACCGTGATAAGTTCTTCAGGGGGGCGCTCGTCGGCGGCGGGGCGATCCTTCGATAGCTTCCAGGCAGGGTTTGACGCCAGTTGGGAAATCGACATTTTCGGAGGCACCCGTCGTGCGGTGGAGGCGGCCGACTACAACATCCAGGCCGCCATCGAAGACCGCCGCGATGTGGAGGTGACGCTCATCGCAGAGGTGGCGCGGACGTACATCGATCTGCGCGGGTTTCAACAGGAAATCAAAATCGCCTATGACAACCTGCAGGCACAGAACACCACGCTGGAATTGACGCGCGCCAAGCTGCGCGCGGGGGCCGCCACCGAACTCGACGCATCACAGGGTGAAGCCAACGTAGCCACCACGGCATCGACCATTCCCACGCTGCAGATCGAAGCGCGACGATCGCTGCATGCACTGGCCGTCCTGCTGGGGCAGGATCCGATGACATTGTCAAACCGGCTCGGTGACCCGCGCCCGATTCCACCGGTGCCATTGAGCATCCCGGTGGGCTTACCCGCCGAGCTGCTGCGGCAACGGCCCGACATTCGCCGCAGCGAACGTCAATTGGCCGCAGCCACGGCGCAGATCGGCGTGGCCACCGCAGAGCTATATCCTGCTTTTTCTCTCACCGGTTCACTGGGGTTGGCGAGTGCGCAGTTTAAATCGTTCGGCAATGCCGGCAGCCGATTCTGGTCGATCGGCCCATCGGTAAGCTGGCCGATCTTTGATGCGGGTCGGATTCGTGGCAACATCAATGTGCAAAGCTCGCTGCAGCGTCAGGCGTTGCTGTCGTATCAGCAGACGGTGCTGACGGCGCTTCAGGAAACTGAGGACGCGCTGACCGCCTACGAGCAGGAACAGGCTCGCCGCCAAACCCTGTGGCAGGCCGTACAGGCCAACGCACGCGCCGCCAAGCTTGCGCGGCAACTTTACGAAGCCGGCCGTGGCGACTTCCTCACCGTGCTGGACGCCGAGCGGCAACTGTACAACGTCCAGGACCAGATGGTGCAGAGCGATCGGGCGGTATCGGAAAACCTGGTAGCGCTCTACAAGGCGCTGGGCGGTGGCTGGCAGGATGAGTATTTCCATCCCGTTCCCGTTCCGCCCGAGCAGAGCTTGATCGTCCGATAATATTTTACGTTGACGATTCAAACGATTGACGGATATAAAGCTCTGCTGGTCATCCAATCGTTGGTGACATCACCCTGACGTCTGTTGGAAGAAGGAGATTCGTTATGCGAAATTTTTCGCGTCTGAGCGTTTTCTGCGCCGTTTTCGCCGCTGCCGCCCTGTTGGGGAGCTCGGTTTGCCGCGCTGAAGACATGGATAATCCTGAATACAAGAGTTGGTCAAAGAGTAAGCCCGGCACCGTGGTGAAGATGAAAACTTCCACCTCCGCCAGCGGCACTGACATGGAGTCAGAAACCATGACCACGCTTAAAGAGATCACCCCCGATCATGCGACGGTTGAAGAAGCCAACTCAATGACGGTTATGGGTAAAATGCAGGAGATGCCCGCGCAGCCGCGCACCATTCCCGCCAAGCTGCCGAAGATGACCGGTCCCAACCCCGCTGGTGATAAACCCGCTGGTATGGAAATCAAGGAATCAACCGAAGACGTGACCATCGCCGGTCAAACTTACCACTGCAAGTGCGTGGAAACCAAGGGCGATTCCAACGGCATGAAGGTGAACAGCAAGATCCTTACCTGCGAAGATATGCCTGGCTATCGAGTGAAGATGGACACGAAGACCGAAGGCACGAACATGTCGATGACTTCGAAATCGGAAGTCACCGAGGTGAAGCAAGGAAAGTAAACCGGATTACGATTCGGGATGGTTATCTGAGTTCATTGCCGCGGCCGGGATCAACTTGATCCCGGCCGCTGGTTTGTATACCCCGACAAGATGCTCTACACCATTGCGGTCTAATTCAAATGAACATTTTTCAAAGGGTGCGGGCTTAGCGGACAGAGGGCCGCCACTGCGTCAATCACCCGCCGGACACGCAGCCTCACATCCCCTTCGCCCAGCAGCGATTGCTTGAGCGCCACATCATCCAGCACGTTAAACGCCAGCAGATCCGCGAGATCGGCTGTGGGTATAGCACTCTGCAGCATCTGAAGAAACTGGTATCCACCGGGCAGCGCCGCTGCGGCAGGACGCGACAGGACTCTTTCCAGACGAAGCCGCTCATCGGTAAGATCGATTTCCAGCACCGGGGTTTCGGCGATGGGCTGCAGATCGGCCAACCGATAGGCACGCCACGGTTCATCCGTTTGCGATTCGGTTTCGCGCAAAATGCGCGCCCGGGTGCGGCCCTGCAGGAGGAAGTTGTATTTCCCATCAGGCAGCAGTTCATGCGTGAGGATCTCCCCCACACACACCACCGGATCGATGGCCACGCAGCGTTGATAGTAATTTTTTTCCCACCCCGGCTTCAGAAAAGCCATGGCGATGGTGCGCGTCCCCGCGAGGGCATCGGCTGTCATCTGCAGGTAGCGCTGCTCGAAAATATGCAGAGGCAAAACCGCGCGCGGGAACAAGACAACATTGGGCAACGGAAACAACGGGATTGATTTGAGCAGTCCGTGTTGTTTAAACGTCTCACCCATCGAATGATTGTAGGCGCTCGATCCCCGATTTGGCCCGCTCGCTTGCGCGGCTTTCGCGCAAATCGTTTGGATCCCATTCGCCCGGCGCGGTCCGCCACACACCGGTCCCAGGGCACCGGGCTACATGATCATGCGCACTTCGCGAACATTACATGCCGCGCAGTTCGCGTTCGGCGCGGAACCAGTTATCGACTTCCGTGCCGCCCTTGCCGGAACGGTAAATCTCATAAGCGCGAACGGCGATCGCCTGTCGGGTCACCGTGCCAGGGGCCGTGCCCGCTTTGGTGGATGCAGCAACGGCGGCCTTGGGAATCGGGGTGTTACGCACTGCTGTTTGCCCGACCTGCTGGTTTACCGCGGGATTTTTGCTTGCTTTGGGGGTAGTTGTGTTGATGGCCATTGGGAAACTCCTTTTTCCGAGGGACAGAAATACTCGTTTAATACGACTTCATTTCCATCGGCCGATTCCGCGTTATCGGATTAAAAAAAAACCAACACTTCAGGCGTCCAGGGAAGCTAAAACTTCCTGATCGTGCCCTTCAGGGTTTACCTTTTCGAACACGCGCGCGATCTTGCCCTGCGGATCGATGACGAACGTCGTGCGTGAAACGCCCATCATTTCTCTACCCATCACCTGCCTTTTGCCCCACACCCCATATGCCTCGGCCACCGAGTGATCCGCATCAGCCAGCAACGGGAAGTTGAGGTGGAACTTATCGGAGAACTTTTTCACGTCCTCCACCGGATCGGGGCTGATGCCCAGCACGGCGACGTTGGCCTTATCGTATTCCGCCCGCGCGTCACGGAATCCGCAGGCTTCCTTGGTGCAGCCCGGGGTATCAGCCTTGGGATAAAAATAAAGCACAACGGTCTTCCCGGCGAGTTCAGCAAGCTTGATGTTTTTTCCGACGCTCGACGGCAGGTCAAACTTCGGGGCCACTTGCCCGGTCATGGGCATTGATTGCGATTCTTCTGACATTGTTTGTTCCTTAAAGTAAGAGTTCCAAACGATATTAAACGGTTCCCGCCAGCGCCTTGCGAATCAGCGGATTGGCGATCGCAGGATCGACTTCCGATCCGTGCTGTTTCATGAAAGCCCCCATCGCCTGGCCGGCCTGCAGGGGCGTGAACTTACTGGTGGCTAAAAACACATCGATCAGCTTTTGCGTTTGCTCAGCCGATGCCTTGCGCGGCAGATATTCCTGCACGATCTCGAGCTCCCACTTAAACTTGGCCACCTCGTCGGGCTTGCCCAGCTTTTGGTATTCTTCCATCCCCTTGCGCAGCTTCTTGCCATAGGCTTCCACCGCTTGCTCGGCGGTGGTTGGCTTTGAAGCCAGATCGATGTTTTTCACATCGCTCAGCAGCATGCGAATCACCCCCAGCCGCTCCTTCTGGCCAGACTTCAGTGCCGCTTTCATGTCCTCGTGGAGACGTTGTGCTAAATCCATTGCTGATTCGCTCCTGGGGTCATTTTAACATGGACCTGGAGCCAATGCGATCAGCTACCCAATGAGGATCTCTCTAAACAGCCCTAAGCAAAGTTGTCTGTCTCATCCCTTTTGAAGATCGACGGCCCCTGCTGGACGGCGGAGATGGGATTCATCGAAAAAAGCGGATTACTCGTGACGGGCAACTGAGCCTTCACAGCCGTCGCAGCCACTCGAGGGCGGCGGCGGATGATGATGGCATCGGCAAGGGTAGCAAAGGTGGTCTCATGCTTAGTGCCCGGAAACATCATCGAAGCACTTAGCGTGTAATGACCTGCTGGTAAGTCGGGCAGTTGGCTGGTAATTGGCACGCTTACCACCGTCGACTGGCCCTGGATCACCCCCCTCAGCAGTTGAACGGCGGTGACCACCGCAGGCGGAAACGCGCTGTTGGAAACCGAGACGGAAAATTCACTGAATTGTAGCAGGGGCAGGTCGCCGTTGTTCTCGATGGTGACCCGCACCGTTCCCCTGGCCCCCTGTGAGAAGCTCCCCTGCACTGCCACGGGCGCGGGCACGCCGTAGTAGAAGGACCCGAGGGATAGGGCAGGGTCGCGATTGCCATCGTTGTCGCTGACCTGGTTGTCCCCCAATTGGATGGTGTATTGCCCGCGGTCAGGGCGGTCCCACGCCCCACCGGGCGCGGCGACGGTGTAAGTCGCCAGGATCGCCCCATTCTTCTCCACGGCCGTGCGGGTAAGAGTCGCGGGCAAAACGCTGCCGCGCCCATTGCTCACGGTGATGGCGTCTTTGATGCTCTGCAAGTGCAATCCGCTCTGGGCGTCATCGTACACGATGTTGAAGGAGTACTCGCCGCTCCCGGTTATTGGTGCCCCGGTAGACTTCAAAATCACCTGCGGCGGTGTCAGATCCGTTGCGGTAATGCCAATCAGATCATTTACCAAGCCCGGCGCAACTGGAGTACCCCGGCCGTTAACGTAATCGTAGCCTGTTGCATTGGAATATGGGGTATCGCCCGGGTTGAAACCGGTTTGGGTGATATCTGTGAAATCGCTGCTCGGCAGTTGATAGAGTGCTGGCAGGGTCTGCGTCGCACCATCCAGGGAGTCGAGTCCGTTGAGTGCTCTACCCTGATCGACAATCGCGATCAAAGCAGCCCATCCAAGCACCGAAAAGCTCGTGCCACCACTTCCAATCCACGGATTGCTCGAACGGTAGGAATTATAGACAGGCCACCCTCCAGGAATAGAAGCAAGGAACGAAACATCCGGCGTTCCGCGATGAAGGTGGCTTTGGATCGCAGTGGCATATTGCCAGGCTGGCTGCGCTTGGTAGAAACTGGGTCCGCCACCGGAATTTGCCCACCCTAACTGGTGAAGGGGCGCGAATGGATAGCTCGGGTCCTCCGTACCTCCTACCGATATGACATTCGGAGAATTCCCCGGGGCATCAACTCCCCCTTGGGGGTAGTCGCCGCTGCTGGCCACGAAGGTGATTCCTTTATGTCCGGGAGGCGTGGTGAAAGTGCTGTCATTTGGGGGGGAAACCGATTCACTTTCGGCATAGCTCATCGAGACCACCGATACCGCCGGTTGGTGCCTTGCAAAGTTCACCGCCTGTAGAAAACTTGCGTTGCGATCATCGGATGCTTCTACTACAAGCAATTTAGCACCGGGAGCCATGGCATGGATCCATTCCACGTCCATGGATATCTCACGAAGGGTATCGCCTCTAGCATTTGCAAACACTCCTGGCTTACCGTCCGCCCGCACCACGCCAAAGGCCGGCGGGGCAGGAACGGAAAAGGCCTCATCAAAGCTCTGGAGATCGCTCGATAGCACTGGGTCATTTTTAGTGCCAATGATAGCGATGGTTTGCCCAGTCCCATCGGCGCGTATGGAGCCATTACCAAGGCGGATCCCGCTGAAGCCGACCGTGTCTAAAAATTGCGCCGGGGTCAGACTACCCCGTGGAGGGGCCGCGGTCGAGCTGGAAAGTAACAACCGTGGCTCCAGCGCAAGCAAAGTCCAGGGTTCCACAAAGGAACGACGTGTGAGCATGCTTTTCCCCTAATGAACTATGAAAAATGGTAGAGGGAGTTTAATCGCGCCATGAGGTCACCAGTCACCGTGGTATCGAGTGGTTGGCTGCCATGCACCGTCCCGATCGGATGGTAGTTGGTGACATGCGCACCCGACGAAGGACTTGAGGGCACTGCATCCTGCTTATATTTTGTACCCGCAGTCATAGTTGGCACAGGAAAAGATCCGTCTGGCATTTGGATGGTGAAGGAGTTGGTCGAATCGTCGACAGAGTGAACTTCATAATCCGCCGACTCACCCGGGAACCAAACGCCCCAACCTTGCGCAAAGCCAGCGGGTAGGGAGGCAGCAACAGTAATGCTTACATATCGCGGCTTGCCGTCGCTATAGGTTTCCGTAACAACTGGAGGAGAGATGATTGAGAGAGAGCCCGAATTCGAATCGTTGTACCAATCATCGGTTTCGCCGACATTTGGAGGTATCGCAAAATTGCCCAACACCGTCGGGTCTCCGTGCGGGTCAGGATAGGCTCCTTGGGGAATGTAAGGTACCGGATCAATTAAGGCCAGGTAATCCACGGGCCTATAAATAGAGGGTTTTGCGGGATCGGATGGCGAGTTGATTTCGTTGGCGACCTGCTGAGCCGTGGCTCCTCCGTAGGAGAATCCGGCAAGAATCAGCGTGTCGGATTGTAGAAGTTTGCTCTCGATGTTCGTTCCCCAATTGTAGGCGTTGTCGTCAAACTGCTTTTGCGAAGGGAAATTGGAGGATAGGGCCCCATTGCCATACCACGGGAAATAATGAAATTCTACTCCCTGAGCGTTGCCTTCGTAGAACTGCTGCACCGTAAGTCCACCATGGCCCGTATCACCGTTGCCGGTAAAGTAAAAGATTTGCGCGGCAGATTCCATCTGTGAGGGTATTGACGTAATGCCTGACGACAACGCCGTTACGGAGTAATGATGTATCTTGGGATCGTTACCCGTTAGGTCAGCGGTCAAGATAGCGTCTTGATCTTTACAAGAATAGACGCCTGCAGCTGAATCGTAGGTTACGGAAGAAGCAGTGTTAATCATCGCACCATCACGGAAAATCTGCCACGTGACCGGGCCACTGCCGGCCCATTTCCACTGCAATTTTTCTTCAGAAGGATAGGGAGCGGAACCAGGTGAATATAGCCGAACTTGCAGGTCTGTAGGTTGCGGCAGCCCCGGTTGATTCGCTTTAGCGGTTCCTAAGGCAGGCGTAGGGGTTCCAAAAGTCCCTTCGGCCACTGAATAAATCCAGACCTGGTATTGCGTCCCGGCCGTGAGGCCGCGATTTAATCGCTGAGAAAAACTCGTGGCAGTCCCATGGTTGACCGACGCACCGAAAGGCATGACATCCAGCAGGGCATGACGTGGAAGCGGTTGCCCGACTGGAGCCCAAAAGATTTTGAACTCTTTCCTTCCAGTTACAACCGTCGGCCAGACCCAATTAATGTTCAGGCTGGCGACTTGACTTCCGCTGGTCACCGTCACCAGCGAGCCAGTCGGTCTACGTGCGTCAGGAGCAACAGGACCGAACAACTGATTTGGTGACAGCGCTGCAGAATAAACTGACACGCTCTGCGCTATCCCCGCAAATGCATCATCGGTGGTGCTGCTGCCTGCTTTATCGCCGATCATCAATGTTCCGGTGTCGGTGCTGATTGTTCCGCTGGCAGATGCGCTCGTCGTCGCGCCGTCGATGGTCAGGCTGATCGAGCTGCCATCGTAGCTCGCGACTAACTGGTGCCACGCATTGGTCGACGGCAGGGCCACGCCCACCTGCTGCACGCCGTTGGTAGTATTGATGCTGAAAACCAGTTGGCCGTTCACTTGCGCGATGCTGTAAGCGCCATTACCCTTTTGCAGCAGCGTGGCGCTGGCGTTGGACCAGTCGCGGGCGTTGAACGAGGCGGACACGGTGATGCCGCTCGTTGGGTCGAGCGTGGCATTGTCGGCGATCGTGATCGACTGTCCCGTGCCATAAAAGCTCGCACCGGAGTAGCCATCAACACCCACTGACCACCTCGCGCCGCTGAGCGTCGCGGTGTTGCCTGAAACGGAGGTATCGCTGAAATACGTTCCGGCGTCGTCGCTGGCACCATCGGCGAATTGCCAATCCGCTACCAGACTGGCGTCGCGCACGTAGGATGTGCTGGTCCCACTCGCCGCATGAGTCGATCCCTGACCGGGAGAGGACCATGCCTTCAGGGTGACCACGTTCGTGCCAGCGGTGGAGTAGGTATGCGTGCCGTTGATGCTGTAGCTGCCGGCTGAGCCGGTGATTGTTCCGGTGCTGGTGGTGCCGTCGCCCCAATTGATGTTGGCTGAAAAGTTGGCGCTCGCCGAGGCGCTATCCCCTTCGAAGGTACCCACAGTGCCGCTAAAGACGTGCGTGGACGTGGCATAGACCGGCAAGGCCGATACGCTGAACGCGGCATGCGTCACCACTTGTAACTGCACCATCCCTTGAGATTCAGATACGGCGCTGAGAATGCCATTGCGGTCAAGGTCGTAACCAAACTTCAGCGTGTAGCTGGTCGCACCCGCCGGTAGCAAGATAAAGGTATCACTGCCGTCGGCCGAGAGAGAGCCGCTCGAGACCAGCGTGCTGGTGTTGTTGGTCAGAAGCGTCCACTTGGTTTGGCCGCGATGGGTAGCATCATCAACGGAGAGCGTTCCGTTTAGAGCGATTTGTGCAACGCCACTGACCGGGTCGGCGACGACGTAGAGTGGCACGCCTGCCACGGCCTGCCCTGGCGCTGGGGCGGGAGGCGTTACAACATTATCCTGATTGGCGGCATCGGCAACAATCAATGACTGCACCAACGGCCGCACCTGGATGCTGGCGCTGCCGGTATAAGTGCCGTTTTGCAGATTCAGTTTGTAATTCAGACCGTCACTCGGTGATGCGGGGGTGACGGTGAATTTGTCGCTATTGACGCCCGTGAAGAACTGGTATTGGGCGCTGGGCGCGGTGGACGTAGCGCTGGCGACGATGCCCTTATCAATGGCATCGATCTCGTTATCGGCTGTGACCTGGATAAACCCGTTGGCATCGGCGGGGCCGTAGACGGCGGTGTTGTCCGCGACGCTGCTGGTCGTAAGGTGGGCGTAAATTTGCGAATTCACGGCTTTGACGAGGTAACTCGCCGAAAGCATGACGCGGCTTTCCAAGGGCTCGACTCCCGCCGTGGCGGCGGCCATCAGACGCCGATCGCATGAGGAGCTAGAGCGCCGCCCCTTATTGAACAGAACTCCCGATAATCGATCTGCAAAACGCATGGATTAATCCTTCCCGCTAGATTTTTTTACTTTGAGAGGCTCCGCCCCTTTGCGGTTCGACACCCCTATGACCGATAATAACGCGGGCAGGATAGCTTTCGCGGGGATTATGGCAAGAGAAAAATCTGATGAATACAACACTGCCCGTCGGGTAGGCCGCGAGGGATCATAACCCTGGCTTTTTGCGAGCACATTATTTGCATCGCCGGGTTTTGCAATCTCAAAACAGCTTTGCTATTCTACGTCTTCTCGTGTGGGGTGCCATTCCAATCGCACCGTCCCATTTGAAGCCAATATGCTCTTCACATGCCTTTGTCCGCAGAGAAGTTCTCTGGGACCAGCCATTGGGATGGGGCGGATTCCGGACCGGGTTTGATGATCAACGCGACGCTTGAAGGGATACTTCAGTTTACCGATGACCGGCAGGATGGGCAGCTGCGCGATCCGCAGTCGCTCCTTCGGCCGGTAGCGGGTAATTTTCTGGTTTCCCGGCAGATTATTCGCGAAATGCACCTCCGCCCGGGTCTTAAACTCACCGGTAACACGCGCGGCCGCCATATGCGCAGCGTGCTGACCATCGAAGACCGCTCCCCCGATGAATACATTGAAAAAACCGCCCTATACGATGCCACCCCGCTCGATCCGCAGCCGGGTATTAAGCTCGAACATGATGCCAACGAGCTGACCACCCGCGTGATTGACCTGCTGGCCCCGGTGGGGTTTGGCCAGCGCGGTTTGATCGTTGCGCCGCCACGCACCGGTAAAACCATCCTGCTGCAAAATATCGCGCGAGGTCTCCATGCGAACTACCCGGAGATCGAGCTGGTGCTGCTGCTGATCGACGAGCGACCCGAAGAAGTCACGGACATGAAACGCAACGTGCCGGGCACCGTCTATGCTTCGTCCAACGACAATACCGTTGAAAAGCACCTCGACCTGGCCCAACTCGTCATCGAACGCTGCAAGCGACGTGTGGAATTTGGGGCCAACATCATCGTGCTGCTCGATTCGTTGACCCGTCTTGGCCGCGCGTTTAACACCGGTGGCCCCAGCGGCGGTCGCACCATGTCCGGCGGGTTAGACAACCGCGCATTGGAAATCCCCAAGCGCCTTTTCGGTGCTGCCCGCAAGATTGAGAACGGCGGCAGCCTCACCATCATTGCCACCTGCCTGGTGGACACCGGCAGCCGCATGGATCAAGTGATCTTCGAAGAATTCAAGGGCACGGGTAACATGGAGCTCACGCTCGAGCGCGAGCTGGCCAATCAACGCATCTACCCCGCCATCAATATTCTCTCCACTGGCACCCGTAAGGAAGAAATCCTGCTTACGCCGCAGGCGCTGGCCGCCTCCCGCAAAATGCGCCGGCACCTGATTAACCTTTCCCCTGTCCCCGCGATGAAGACGCTGCTGGATGTGCTCAAGAAATACAAGACCAACGAAGCGCTTTACGCTTCGATCCTTGGGACCTGACCTGAGCCGTGCCTTCTCAACCAGACAAGATCGATCTGCTTCTTTCAGATAAACCCCCCACCTTCGAACCTTCGCCCGGATCTTTGCCACGGCCTTCCTGGTTAGCGATCATACTGATGCTGATCGTCGGCGCTGCCTTGTATCGCTGGTGGTACGTCACCACGCTTCATCACCGGTTGATGGAACAATCGCAATGGATCCTGGCCGGGGCCCTGACCGGCATCGGGATACTGATCGCGATCCTGATTGCCGGTCGAGGCTTTCGATTTCAGTGGATGGAGTTCATTCGGCACCCCAGCGCTAAAACCCGGGCCCTGATTGCGCTCGTTCTCACACTGCTGTCGGCCCGTTACTTTCTCTTTACCGCGGTAAACCAGGGGCGGCATCTCATCCCGGGGATGCACGATGAGTACATGTACCTGCTGCAGGCGCGCTTCCTCGTGGAGGGGCACTTATGGCTACCGGCCCACCCGCTGAACCAGTTTTTTGAAACGTTTCATGTGCTGACAAAACCGGTCTATGCACCGATCTATTTCTTCGGAACGGCACTGGTGTATGCGCCAGGAACGTGGGCCGGTCTGCCGCCGTTTTTAACGTCCATCCTCGTCGCCGGGGGGTGCATCGGAATCATGTACCTGGTGGTCACCCATCTGCTGGATGGCATGGCCGGTTTGCTGGCGGCCCTGCTGCTGGCCTCCCTGCCCTTCTTGCACAGTTTGAGCATCCTGGCAATTTCGCATTCGATCATGCTGCTGCTCGCGCTGTTGATGGTGTGGGCTTATATCGGCTGGCGAAAAAACTTACGCGAGCCACAACGACCGTTGTGGAAAATGCTGGCGTGGGGGGGACTGCTCGGATTCTTCGCCGGGTTTGCCGCAGATACCCGCCCCATAGATGCCCTCTGTTATGCCGTGCCGCTGGCGGTAGCTATCCTGCTGGATTTACGCCGCGCCCCACGGCTTGCGCTGTGGACCCTCCCCGTTGCCCTTCTAATGATGGCGCCGTTTTTTGCCCTGCAGCTCATCGCCAATCACGGCATCACGGGGCACTGGTTGCAGGATCCCGCGTCATTGTATGCATCCATCTATTGGCCCGCGCTGCGGTTTGGCCTGCCCCGCCCCGATCCGAATTTTCGCCCGCCTACTTCGCTGCCGCAGATTCAGGAATACTACCGCTTTATCCGGGCGATCCTCGACGTGTACAGCCGCGATCATATCTGGCAGGCCTGGTACCAGGAGCGCTGGCGTATTCTTGGTGGCGTTACCGTCCCGATGACCTTGCTCCTGCTGCCGGCCTGCGTGGGCGTGCTGGCTCTGTTCCATCGTGGCATCCGGTCTGCTGATCGTCAGCCACGCCGATTGTGGATTATGCCGGTCGCCTATGTCCTTTTCGCCGCCATCTACACGGCATACCCGTCGTTTATGGATCACTATGCAATCGTGGTGGCACCGGCAATGATTCTGCTGGTGTTGCTGGGTTGCTCAACCCTCACCGCCGCCGCCGGGCTCAAATACCGCCCGTCGATTAAGCTGATTCTGGGGTTCCTGATTATCGGAGCATCATGCGGCACAATCCATGAAATTAACCCCAACTCCATTGAGGCTGCTTTCGACCCGGTCCTCTTGAAACTGATCAATGAGAGGCTCGCGAAGATCCGACCACCCGCGCTGGTTTTTTTCAGGTGTTCGCCGAAAAGTCTCGGGGCGCTCTATCACGCCGAGCCGGTATACAATATTGACACGGCAAACCCGGATGATTCTCAAATTATCCGCGCCCACGACCTGGGGTGGCAGGAGGATCAGAAGCTGTGCGCATATTACGCCTTCAAAGATCCAGAGCGCGCGGTCTATCTGTTTCGTTATGACGTTAAATTATTGAAGATTGAGACGATGGGAACCGTCGCACATCCCGTCAAGATCCCCGACATGGATCCCTAGGCGTTACGTAACTGCCTTGCTCCGGCAGTTTGATAATTCCATGCCGCGATTGTCCTGGATCGGATACATTTCCTTTGCGGCTGGTTCATCATTCAGGAGTCGATCATGCAAGCCCGCTCGTTTGGAAATACCGACCTGCGCGTCTCGGCCATCTCACTGGGGTGCTGGATCTTTGGCGTTGACTGGTGGGGCCACTACTCCGATGAGCGGGCCATCGCGCTTTGCCAGTTTTCGCGCGAGCAGGGGATCACGTTTTTTGACAACGGCGACGCCTACGGAAATGGCCGCGCTGAAATTCTGTTCCGTCAATTTCTTGCCACGGGCGTGCCACGCGATCAGGTGCAGATCGGCAGCAAATTTGGCTACGATTTTTACAACGACCCAGGCACTCCCGGTTCGCACAGCGAGCGCGCGCAAAATTTCACACCAAAGTTCCTGCGCTTCGCTCTCGAACAGTCACTTGGCCGCCTGGGGACGGATTACATCGATCTGTACATGGCTCACAATATCAAGCTGCCTCAGTTCAACGATGAGGTGTTTGCCGAGATGCAAAATCTTAAGAGCGAAGGCAAAATCAAGGCGTGGGGCGTGTCGCTGGGCCCGGCAATCGGGTGGCGTGAAGAAGGCGTCGACGCGATGATGAAGCATGGCGCGCAAGCCGTGCAGACGGTGTTCAATCTGTTCGAGCAGGATCCCGGGCGCGAGTTCTGCCAGGTAGCTCACGCCTTTGGGGCCGGCGTGCTGGCGCGGGTGCATGACAACAGCAGCATTCTCAAAGATGTCGTCAAGCTCGAAACCACCATCGGCAAAGACGATCACCGCAAATTTCGTGACCAGTCATGGAAAATCTATGGCCTTAAGAAGCTGGAACTCATCCGCCACTATGCCAGCGATCATGGCATGACCGTTCACCAGCTTGCCTGCAAATGGCTGCTGCAGCAGACAGCCCTCACCAGCATCACCGGAACATTTCTCAGCGAACACGAAATCAAGGAAGCCTGCGACGCCGTCGACAAGCCCAACTTGACACATGATGAACTGCGGCACATCGCCGATGATTACGATGTGGATTGGAACCTGGGCCCCGATGCCCACCCCTGCGATCTCAAAAGCAGCACTGCCCACAGCGGCACTGTGCGCAGCGGCTATCTTCCGCCGCCGGTTTTGATTGCCTGAACTCAGGATAGCCGTGACAAATTCCCCCCTGCGCTACACGGTTCTATGGCACGCTGGAATTGCGCGGCCACATTTTGATTTGCTGGTGGAGACGACGCATCGCAGGAACCTCTCTACCTGGCGATGCCCCATATGGCCGATTGATCGCCGCCGCATCTTGCAACAGCTTCCCGATCACCGCCGCCTTTATCTGGATTATAACGGCCCGCTTCCGGACCATGGCGGGTTCGTAAGGCCGGTGGAGACGGGCATCTGCCGCATCGAGCGCCCGAATGATGCGCGCTGGCTCATCTACTTCAACGATGCCCCCGCCCCGCTGCTGTTAGCCCGGCTTGCTTCCAAGCCAGCACATTTCAGTGCCCGGTTCATATCCACTTCAAAAAATCAATGATGCTCAGGCCCGTGTGATACCCCGCGTCCGCATCCGCGGTTCCGGGTATCACATCGATCGGCTTCCCCTGGGCGTTGAGATTCTGATACGCCAGCATGTGCAACTCTGGTCGCACGAAATGTTGCAAAAACCCATTCGAGCATTTCGCCGCGATGTCATACATTTCCGTAGCGCTGTCCGGGTATAGCTCTGCCACCTCCACTGCCGCGCGCAGGGTCTCAGGTAAATTCCACCAGGGCAGATCGCTGTTAATCGGCTGGCGACCCATCAGGTCATAGGTCTTGCAAATGCCGTTGACCTGCGCGTTGTGCCCGTTGGCAAAATTCTGTGTCAGGATTGCCGGCAGTTCGACTTGACAATCTTGTATCAGCTTCTGCCATCGATCGGTTTTCGTTGGCCAGTCACGCATGACCAGCAACACCTTCGCGGCCAGCCCGACCCATTCACAGGCGTGCCCGGGATCACAGACAATTTTTCCGTCGTCGATCCACGGCGCGCCGGCGGCGTCAGTGGCCTCGTAGAAATCATGCTGCTGCAAACCGGGTGTGCGGCCATGGTTCACATGCCGGGCTAGCACCTGCCGCATCATGCGCTCGCCGATGTCCAGCCACTTACTATCGCCCGTGGCATGGGCAAAGAGCGCCACCCCGCCCAGGCAGAGCATTCGCCCGCCCTGGTAAAACTTCCCCGGCTGCTGGATGGGGCGATTGTTGGGATCAAAATACGCCTGGTCCGATCGCAGGGTTTCGTTTTCCACCGCCCGCGTGATCGTCTCAAAACGGTTGCAGGCTTCTTCCAACTGCTCGCCGCGCCGCAGCAGCTTCGCCGCCGCTGCGGCACCTTTGACATAAAACAAATCCGTCCCGCTAAACTGCCCGGGCTGCAATTGAATCGGCTGGCGTCGGCGATCATCCCCTACGGTAAAAGGCCTTCCATCGGGGTTCATCAAAAAGCTCACATGCCCGCCATTGGTGGCACGCATGCGCTCCATCTGGTCAAAGACGATTTCCACCATCCGGCGGACCCGCGTCGCCAGGGTGCTGTTCTGCGCCGGGTTCTGCACGCTGCATGATGCCAGCCACTCGGCATGCCCGCTCAGCGATTCGAGCCCGCGCCCCTGCGTCCAACCATAAATTGCTGATCGGCCTTTGAAATCGCGCGATGCATCGGCAAGCTCCACAAAATCCTCGCCGCTGAGGATGCTGAGCTTCATGTCAATAAAAGGGTAATCGCCATTCCGTTCGAAGCGATCCACCATGAGGCGGAGGATAGTGATGAGCATCAGCTCATAGTCCTGCCGCGTGGCCGACAGTGCAGCGCGCGTGGGCTGGGAAATAAGAGTAGGCGTGAAAGAATTCATGCGGCGGATTTTACCCATTTCCATCCCTGGCTACATCGGTACCAAAATCCGAAAAAACTCATCGCGGCAGCAGCGCCGTGAGGGTGCCGGTCACCTCAACGGTGCGGTCAACGGTCTCACTATCGATGCTCGCGAAGAGGCCAAACTGGCCATCGAAGGTGGCCGTCACCATATCCTGCCCGGAGCTCTGAGCGTCGCGCTGCACAGTGAATTTGACCGTGACATCCAGGGGTTGAAGCAATTGCTGATCCCCTTCGAGAAAAATACCGTTGGGGGTCTCAGCACGTTCGAGGTTATCGGCTTTGAAATTCCACTGCGCTCCGTCGAGCGTTTGCAGATCGTCGATTTCAAGCGTCATGCGCAGGTAAAGCGTGCTGCCGGTGGAATGGTCTTTTTCCTCGGCGGTGGTCAGTAGCAGGCAGATGTTTTGTTCGAGCCACGCCTGCATTCGGGCGGGGCCCAGTTGAACGGGTTTACCATCAATCATGAGCATCGACTGTGTGGTGGGTACGGCGCGCCGGGTGGTTGCAGCGGTGGGGGAAGCGGAATCGGTGCGATCACATCCCCCCAGGCATGAAAGGCCAACTATTGCAACCGTGATCTTGTAACCCATCGGAATATACATCCCTCACCGGCGGCATACGATACTCTCATGCCGCGCGCGACTGCAATTATCCCAGCCGAGAGTTCACGATTGTGCGAGGGGTGTGGGTACATCCTCGATGGGCTGCCTGAGGATGGGCAATGCCCTGAATGTGGAAAGCCGGTGATCGAAAGTGCTGATGCCGACGGCCGTACTTGGCCGGCGTGGGAGGCCACGCCGGGGTTGGGCGGCTTTCTAACGACGACAGCTGCGGTAATGCTCCACCCGCGCAACTTTTATCGCACGCTGCGGACGCGCGACCCTCTGCTGCTTTCAAATCATTTTGCCCGACTGCACTGGATGCTGACATCCCTGTTCATGGGAACGGCTGCATTCCTGTATTGGATGTGGATGAGCGGGCATGATTACCTCGGGGTATTTCATTCTTGGCACATCGCCATCTGGCCAGGTCTCATGGGCTGCTGTTATCTATTGCTTTCCTGGGTAACGGCGCTGGCGGCGAAGCTCTCGTCGTGGGAAGCAGGCTTTCGCGGCTGGCGAATGCCCTACAAAGCGGTGCTGCGCGCGCTCCATTATCATTCGCCGCACTATCTCCCCGTGGGGTTGATCGCATTGTCCACGATCATCGGTTTTCTGATCTACCTTCCGCATGCGCGGCGGCCGGATATCGCCATCGAAATATACATGTACACCCTGTGCGCTGAGGTGGTGCTGGGGGCGGCGTACCTGTTCCGCAGCTACTGGGCCGCAATGACCCAGATCATGTATGCCAACCGATAGGGCCGGGCGGTTGCGAACTTGTCGGCGGCGCGTGAAAATACGCGGCACTGACAAGGAGGTCGGGCCATGCGTTCCACCTGTATCATTCTGACTGTCATCACCGCCGTAGGGTTTGCCCTTAGCGCGCTTGCTGCGCCCCTGCCGCAATTGCCCGCCGTTCCCGAGACCATGGTGGGTCTGTGGAAACTGCGGGATGCGCCCGATGGAAAGGGGCTCACGCTTCTGCTGGGCGCTGATGGCAGCGGCAAGATTGGCGATGCCGCCATGCACTTTTCCGTGGCGGGCAATCGGCTAAACGTCACCATCGGTCCCGACATTATCGGGTACACGTTTCTGATGGATGATGGGACGCTGATTGTTTCCGGTGGCGACCTGGATGCGCCGACGGCGTTTGTGCGGAAGGGGGCGACCCGCACGGGAATCGGTGGACACCTTCCTGCTGGGCCACCCGGCACACAGCCAGCGATGGGGCAGCCCCTGACCGATGCCAGCCTGCTGGGCAAATGGCAGTCAGGCGACGGCGCTATCTTCGAATTTCGCGCGGACGGCACGCTCACCTTCAACGGCAAGACCACGCCCTACACCACCGCTAACAACATGCTGAGCATTCAGGCCCCCGATGGACGCATCGATGCCCCCTTTATGGTGATGGGGCAAATGTTGAAGCTGAGCGTGAATGGCCAGACGCAGAATTTGTCACGCATGGTGGATCTTCCGGCAGCCCCCCCCCGTGAATCCGTGGCGATTCCCGCGGGGCATGTAACTTCGGCGGCACCGGTGGAAAACAACGCGCCCATGCCCCTGCCCGGTGGACCGGCTATTAACAAAGCCTCCCCGCTGGGGTTATGGCAGGAAGCCAGTGGAGAACTGGTCCGCTTCAGCGGTGATGGCACGATGCAAATCGGCGATAAGCTATATCGCTACACCGCTAACAATGGGCAGTTGCTGATTTCCGTTGAAGGGGGAACGGTCACCTGGCCTTTTGATCTGAATGGGGATCGATTGACGCTTTCAGTGACGGGGCAGGCCCAGGTATTAACGCGCGTGGTAGCGCCGCCTCAGAACGTGGTACCCGCCGGACAGGCGCTGAAGCAGATGCCGCCCCCTCAAAAAGCAGAGCGCTGATTTGCACGCACCCGGGTTTTCAAACACCGAAGTTTGCACCAACCGGGGCGGCATGCACAATCGCGGGGATGAACCTGCAGCAATACCAGGCCGTCTTTCTGGATATCGACGGCACCTTATACAAAGAAGACGTCCCGCTCCCTGGGGCGCTTGAGCTGGTCAGCAAGCTCCATCGCAGCGGGCAACCGTTCGCCTGCCTTTCCAACAGCACCCTGAGCCCCGCGCAAGTGCAGGGACGATTAGCGCGCATGGGAATGGATATCCCCGCCGAGAAGATATATACCGCCGCCGCCGCTGCCGCCGATTTTGTCATGGGCATCGCGCAACAGCAGCCGTCCACCCGGGTTCGGGTATTTAACCTTGCCACCGCGGGCCTTCACGAATTGCTGGAAAATCGCGTGCTGTTTGTGGAAAACCAGCAGGACGCCGCCGACATTGTGGTCGTCGGTACCCCCACCAACCCCTTTGCTGATTTCGATCGGCAGCGGATCGCGTTGGTGTTGCTGCGCCGGGGTGCACGCTTGCTGGGTATGTGTGCCGACCGCATTTTCCCCAGCCCGCGCGGGATCGAGTTTGGCTCCGGGGCGCTGACGCACATGCTGGCCTATGCAGCCAGCGTGCCGCCAGTGTTTACCGGGAAACCCGAGCCCATCTTTTTTGAGGAACTCGCCGAACGCATGTCCGTTTCGCTGCCACGATGCGTCTTAATCGGTGACAATCTTGAATCCGACATCGCCGGCGGCAAACGCGTCGGAATGCAGACGGTGCTCACGCTCACCGGCATCTCTCGGCTCGAAGATGTGCAAAAGCTTTCTGAGTCCCAGCAGCCGGAGTTGATCATCAAATCACTGGCCGATCTATGAACCCGCTCACCCGGGTGGGGTACCGCCAACGACCGGTGGCGGGGCCGCGGCACCTGCATCGGGGGCACCCGCAGCAGACCACAAAACGATGTTCCGCATCAACTGCAACGCGGCTTCACCCTCATACCCCTTGATCCCATACGTCTTGCTCCCC
>JBBSFP010000007.1:0-20349 GCA_038238625.1 Tepidisphaerales bacterium | reverse complement strand
GTTTACGATCGTCAACAGTGACCCGTGGCGCAGCGATGTTTGCGTGATGAGCACTTCATCGATCCTCAGGACGCCCGCAGGGTTGATTGCCGCGTGGGAAGGCGAGGGCAACATCCGCCTGGCTGATTGGAATCAACAAACCGGGCTGGTGACGAAGTGGAAATGGACCCCCGACGCTGGCGAGCGTCACAAGCATCCTTCCCTGGCAGTGGATAAATCAGGCGGAATCCTGATCACCTGGGCTGATGGAACAACCTGGGGAAAGGGTGGTGCGATGGCATGGCAAAAACTAGATTCCAAGGGGAACCCCATCGCCGGCGGCAAAGGTCGGCTCGACGAATTGCCGGCCTGGAGCAAGCCCGCGGCCTACATCAATGCAGCAGGAAGGTTCGAAATTGCTTACTGAATGATCAGCCCACCAGCGACAGCGCCTGCCCCGTGTGAACCCGAAGTTCGATCTCCACGCCCAGCACTTGCGCGAGCAGCTTGAACTTCTTTCTACGGCTGTAGATTTTCAGCGCCTTTGCTGAGGGCTCGCGCAGGTAAATCATCACCCGCAATTGTCGCTGGGTAAGGGCAAATACCACGCGCGGTGATTCCACGCTGCGGCTGTCGAGCGCATCGGCCGCACGCAGAATTCCCAGGGCGCAACGTAACATCTCGACGTCATCGCCGAGGTGAAGCAGGTGGTCTTCACCCGGGTTCGGAACTGCATCGCGGTGGAAACAGGTCAGGTAGGCCAAAACACGGCGCTCGGTTGCCGTCACCGGCAGGTGGGCGTCGGCGAGTAACAACCGCGCCCCGTCTTCGGGATGATCTTCACGGCTAATTGTTCGGCCCACATCGTGGACCAGCGCGCCACCGGCCAGCAACCGCCTGGCTCGATGATCCAATCCATGCAGTGGAAGGGTGAGATCAAACAACGTTTGGGCAATGAGCGCTACCCTGCGCTCGTGCTCGACCGATCCCAGCCGCCTTTCCACCCATCGTTCCAGCGCTGGCCAACGGGCGTCCTGGGGCCCTTTTCGGTTGGGCTCTCGTGCCAATAAATGGCTGCCGTCTGGCGACAACGCGATTAACCGCCGGGCAAAAGAACCTTGCCCGCTGGACGGCTTTCGCAAACGTCCCGGCATGCGGTTCTTTCCGCCATCGGTTGTGGTTGCACTTGGGTGGTACAACAAGGGGTTCGATGCCTCACAAGAGGTAAATCGGTCAGCGGACACATTTTGTATCTCTTATGTCGGCATAAGTGAAGCAGCGATTTGGTTTGCTTCGATCACTTTGCGATTGTTTCATTGATCCTTAATAGAATGAATATGAAATCGAGATTTTCAAATTATTATCGGTCAATCCAACCGCTGGCGATGAGGCACAAACCGTCTGACAATTTTCCAACGTCGGTGGTCGCACTGGTTAATACGCGCCGCTGCTGAATTCGGTTACATTCGCCCCATGCAGGAGGACATTGACCGGGTGCTCATTTCACAGACCCGCATCGCCAAGCGCGTGCGCCAGCTGGCTCGGGCGATCATCGACGACGCCGGCGGTGATGAAATCACCATCCTCCCAATCCTGACCGGTGCCATGATTTTTTGTGGCGACCTGATTCGCTGCATGCCGGTTCGCATGAAGATCGGGCTCATCACGGTGAGCAGTTACCCGGGTAAAACCATCCGGTCTGCCGCTGCACAGATACTGTCCCAGCAGGTGGGCGATATCCGCGATCGCCATGTGCTGTTGGTGGACGATATCCTCGACAGCGGCAACACCGTTCGGCTGGTGGCTCCGCTGTTGCAATCGCTCGGCCCCGCCACCGTACGAACCTGCGTCTTACTGCGTAAGGACCGCCCCAGCGCGCGCGATGTGCATGTCGATTACGTAGGTTTTGAAATTCCCGATGAATTCGTGGTCGGATATGGGCTCGATTATGATGACTACTACCGAAATCTCCCTGATATTGTCACCCTCAAGCGCGATGTGATTGAACAGATGCGGCCATCGGAATCCTCCTCATGATCGGCAGCGAAACAAAAGTCGTTTCCGCTTCGACTGCCATCGATTCGACAGTGCCGGCGGGCACTCGATCGTTTGATGTCGGTCATCCCAGCGAGACCGCAACCGTCTTGCCCGATACCAGCACGCGATCAGCATTGGCGTTATTGCTGACTAATCACATCATCCGGGATGGTGAGATTGTCATTCTGGCGCTCAAGCCATCGCTCTATTTTATACTCTTTCAATCGCTCCCCGTCGCTGCCGTTTCGGTGCTAATGGCGTTAATTGCCAACTTGCTGAGCAATCGACTTCCAGGCTGGCAGTTAGGGTTAATTTATGACGCTGCCGTTTTCGTGCTCGCCCTGCGGCTAATCATGGCGATGTTGCAGTGGCTGGGGCGGTTGTACGTGCTGACAGATCGTCGCATTCTGCGCATCAGCGGTGTTTTTGCGATGGAAGTGTTCGATTGTCCGCTGCGCAAGATTGAACATTGCGAACTGGCCACACCGCCGCTTGAGCGGGCCTGTCATGTCGGCTCGATCGAGGTCCTTCCCAGCGACCAACTGGCCGAAAAACCCACTTCCCCCGGCGGCTGGCAGACCATCTCCCACCCCCACGAAGTTCATGAAAAAATTCGATCAGCGATCCAGCGGGCCGGGCCTTTCGCTTAATCAGCGTGCCGTAGTCTAGGTCGGCCATCGGTCGCCCGCTGTGGCCCCAAAGGTCGGTAAGACGCTCGATTCCAGGATCTCGCGCAGCGGATCGTCGCCGGAAATATCGAATGCAATCACCTCCGCGGACTTACCGATGGAAAGGGTCCCCAGGGAATCAGCCAGGCCAACCGCCCGTGCCCCGCGGATCGTGACCATCTCCCAAAGTTTTTCAACCGGAACGTCCGTCGCTTCGCGGTATACCCATCGCAGATCGTCAACCAGATTCAGATCTCCTGAACTCGCGCAGCTATCGGTTCCTAACGCCACGTTGACCCCACGCTCGAGCATCTCCCGCCAGCGATGCGGCGGCCGGTGAAAATATGCGTGCGTCCGGGGGCAGTACACCACGCTCGCGCGTCCTCCTGCCAGAAGGCCCATTTCCGAATCGTCCACCACGTTCACGTGCGCCAACAACGTCGGGGCGGCCAGCAGCCCCAAGGTTGAAGCCATGCGAATCGGCCCTTGCGCAAAAGTCGGGACAAGATCGTCGAAACCACCGATCGTGTTCCACAGCCGCCGAAACGGCCCATCGTGCCGGGCTAGAAATTCCGCTTCCTCCGGCGTCTCTGCCAGGTGGGTTGCAATGGGTAGCCGCGTTTGCAGCGCCCTCAGATACCCTTCTGGCTCGATCGAATAAGGCGCATGCGGCGAGATGCCTATTCGCAGTCGCGTCGTTTGCCATCGCAGATTGCTTGCGGCCGCTAACCGCTCGTCCTGCAGGATTCGCCGCCGCCCCATGGCTGTGATCTCACCGTAGCTGATCCCGGCCAGCCTGGAACTAGCCAGCAGCGGACGCGTGATGGCGCAATCACGGGTGATGTCGCCCACTGCACTGATACCAAATTTTTGACACTGGGCAATTCCCTCCCGGGTACCCGCGGCTGCATCGACGGGATGCCTCATCACCGCCAGTAACCAATCGACAAATGCTTCGCCGAATGAAATGCCGACTCGGGGAATCAAGCTCAGTTCCAAATGCACATGGGCATTGACCAGCCCCGGGAGCAATATCACATTCCCCAATTCCCTGACCGTCGCCTTCGGATTTCGCCGCTGCACCTGATTGAAGGGCCCCACGTCCACGATGGTATCGCCGATATATGCAACCGCCCCATCGCGCAACAGTTCCCGATCGATGGGGGCTACCCATTTAGCCCGCAGCAGCTTGGTAACGCTCATGTCGCCTGACGTTATCCCGCCGGTTTATCCTCGTCCAACTCCGCCAGCAGCAGGGCGGCTGCGCTGCGGGCATGATCAAGGCGCGCCAGCGCCAACTGGCGCACGGGTGCAAAATGGAAACCATCTTTCAAGCGCGCTTCCCAGTATCCATAGGCGTCGCGTTGGAGGGAGCCCTCGGCGACTTCGGCGACGCCGCCCCCTTGGCGCGCAACTCGCACGGCCTGCGTGATGAGCCCGAGCACGCCAAAATCATCCAGATTCACGGCATCCGACAGCAATCGAGCTTCATTGGATTTGGCGGCCCGATTGGGCATTGCCTCGAGCACCTGAATCGCCCGTGCCAGCAGTTCCGGCTCGATTGCCTCGCCCGCCAGCTCGCCCAGCAGATGGGCCGCATGCTCTGCATGCTCGCGCATATTGGTGCGGCCGAGTTTCCCGTGCCCCTCATTTTTCGAACGTGAGGGTAACTCCAGGGCCAGACACGCCAGCTCCAGCGTCTGGGCATCCACGTCGCCGACGACGAGATTGATCTCCATCAGTCGCTGCACGCGCAGCCACAATCGTTGCGCGTCGCCGGCAAGCCGTTTGACGTTGCTGGCTCCGCGCAGACTACGTCCGGGCTGCTCGTCGCCATGCAACAGCAGCTTCTCCAATGCCTGTCTTGTTTTGACCGGCAGCGACATGATTCAAAAAAAAGCGATGGTAAAGCTCGAAAACCCACTACCGCAGTGAATGGCTCTTCCACTGCTCAACTGTCTTCAAACCGTTTCGCGATGCGATTCGAGGCGGTAGTATGCGGCGACAACGTGCGTGGCGGAAGAGCAAAACCCACTTATTTACGTTAATTTCGCAATTACTTGTCGACCATGCACTTTTAGGACCGATCGAATTTCTCGGCGACGGCGGATTCGAATTTGAAGGAGCTTATATGAAAATTTGTCTCAACCGCGGCACTGCCGGCGCGGGACTGCCGCTGGAACAGTTTGTGGACCTGGCCGCTGATGCCGGTTTTCCCGGCGCTGATGTGGATCTGTCTTATGCTGCCGACTATAGTGTTAGCGCCCTGGCCGATCTGTACGCCAAGAGCAACTTGAGCTTCGGTGGGTGGTCTCCTCCGCACGATTTCCGTGCCGAGCCATCGAAGATGACAGAGGGCCTGCGTCGCCTGGAAACATTTGCCGCAGCCGCCCGGGAACTCAACATTGATGCCTGCGGGACCTACATCCTTCCCAGCGCCGACCTCCCCTTTATGGAAAACTGGGCCTTCCATGTGCGCATGATTAAACCCATTGCTGAGAGGTTGGCGGCCCATGGCCTACGCTTTGGGCTCGAGTTCGTTTCGCCGCACCATCTGCGCCATAAATTCAAGCACGAGTTCATCATCACACCCGGCCTGATGCTCGAACTGGCGGATGTCATTGGTTCCAATGTTGGGCTGCTGGTCGATTCGTTTCATCTACACTGCGCTGGTGAGCCCAACGCGCACCTGAAGCGCATTCCGCTGGACAAGATCGTGTTCTGCCATTTGAACGATGCCCCGGGTCTGCCCCTGCACGATGTGGAAGATGGTAAGCGCCTTCTTCCCGGGCAGGGTGTCATCGACATCCGCGGCTTCCTCAGCACGCTGACGGAGATGGGCTTCAACGGGGTAATGTCGCTGGAAGTTTTCAATGCAGAGCTTAGGGCAATGGCTCCCAAAGATGCCGCAAAGAAGGCGTGGCAGGCAACCCTGCCCTACGTTGCCTGAAGTACAAAAATCCAAGCGATGCTGAAATTCACATCAGCCACCATTGCTACCATCAAGTTTCTGAAACTCGGCTTCGGCTTCGGTCAATTGGTCATGGGTCTGCTGCACCAGCTGAGGGGGGGCCTTGCTCATGTACGATTCGTTGCCCAGCCGTCCACGCAGCGAATGGATGGTTTTGCGTAGTTCTTCACATCGCTTCGCGAGGCGTTGCTTTTCCGCCGCTGGGTCAATGAGTTCCATCAAGTAAATCTCGCAGCCCGCGGCGGTGGCGCGGATGGCATTGGGCGGGGGGACCAAGTCGCTGGAAATATCGGACACCGCGCAGGTGGCCAGCAACTCGATCGTCTGTCGGTCGGCAGCAAGCGAATCGACCATCGCCGCGGGGCCGCTGATGCTGAGCGTAATGGCTTTGCGGGGGTCAATCTTGTAGTCGTTGCGCGCGTTGCGGATGATCCCGACGATTTCCTGCACCTGCGAAAATCGTTGCTCAGTGGATTCATCGAGAGGCCCAGCGATCGGCCAGTTTGCCTTGATCAGCAATTCGCTGGGCGGGCAGGCGAGGTCGATGGGCAAACCCCGCGTCGGCCGGATTTGATTCAAGTGCGACCAGAGACGCTCGGTAATGAATGGGATAATCGGATGCAGCAAGCGCAGCGTACCATCAAGAACCGCAGCCAGCACGTCGGCGGTTTGAGTGGCGCGGGCCGGGTCTTTCAACGCGGGCTTGCTTGCCTCCACATACCAGTCACATAAATCCCTCCAGAAAAAGTCGTAGCACGCTCGCGCATAGGCATCGAAACGGTACGTCGCCAGAGCAGTGTTGGCATCGGCGACCGTGCGGTTGAACCGCGAGACGATCCATCGATCGGCCGTCGCCCATTGCCCCGGTTCCGACAATTCGCCTGGTGCGCTTTGCAAATTCGCAAAGACGAAGCGGGCGGCATTCCAAAGCTTGTTGCAAAAGTTTCGCCCGAGATCAAATCGCACCGAACTGTTTTTCCCACTCGGTAGTTTTTTAACGGGCAGGCGCACGTCCTGCGTCTCGGTGGCCATGTGCGACATCGTGAAGCGCAGGGCGTCGGCTCCGTGCGTCTCGATGATGTCCAGCGGATCGACGCCATTGCCCTTGCTCTTGCTCATCCGCTCCCCCTTGCCGTCTAGGATCGTCGGATGAACGCAGACGTGATCAAACGGAATCTGCCCGAGGTTGTAGAGACCCGTCATCACCATGCGCGCTACCCACAGGGTGATAATGTCACGCCCGGTCACCAGCACGCGCGTGGGATACCACTTTTGCAATGCCCCCGTTTGTTCCGGCCAACCCAGCGTACTGTGCGGCCAAAGCGCTGAAGAAAACCAGGTATCGAGAACATCGGGGTCTTGCAGATATCCCCAATCTACAAGGCGTTGTTCAATGAGCGGATCAGAATCGCGCGCACAGACAAAGATACCGGATTCATTTTGGTTGAATGCAATGAATTCCGGGTTGAGTTGCAGCCATTCGAGAGATTCCGTTGAAGGCGCTGCATGATGCCACACCGGGATTCGATGCCCCCACCAAAGCTGCCGCGAGACGGGCCAATCGCGCTTTTCACCGAGCCAGGCCAGGTATTGCTGTGCATGGCGTTCGGGGAAAAATCGGATCGATTCCCGGCGAACCACATCGAGCGCCGGCTCGGCCAACGGGGCCATTCGCACGAACCATTGATCAGACAAGTAAGGTTCAACCGGAGTCTTGCTGCGGTCGCTGTGGCCCACCTCTGCTTCGTGCGGTTCCTCCTTGATCAACAGGCCCAGCGCCGCGAGATCGATCACGATCTGTTTGCGGGCGTGGTCACGGCGCTGACCGGCATATACCGCGCCGGCAGCTTCATTCAGATGACCATCGGGCCGCAGTATGTTCAGAAGCGCAATCTCATCGGCTTTACCGAGATGCCGTTGATAGACGGCATAATCATTGAAATCGTGAGCCGGCGTGACCTTCACCACGCCGGTGCCAAATTTAGGATCAACCAGAATGTCATCCGCAATGATCGGGATTAATCGATCGGTCAGTGGCAGCCGCACTTGCTGGCCGATGTAGCGATTCCATCGCGCGTCCTCTGAATGCACGGCAACAGCGGTGTCACCCAGCATCGTTTCCGGACGGGTGGTGGCGACGGTCATAAATTCAGAAGTGCCATCGATCGGATACCTGATGTGCCAGAGGCTGGTCTTCACGTTTTCGTGATAGATTTCGTCATCGCTGATGGAGGTTTGCAGAAACACATCCCAGTTCACCAGGCGCTTGCCGCGAGAAATGAGGCCATCTTTGAAAAGTTTGAAGAACGTTGCGCGGACTGCGCGGGCGCACTGCTCGTCCAGGGTAAAGCGCAGGCGGGCCCAGTCGCAGGAGGCACCCATGCGTTTTAGCTGATGGAGGATCCGCTCGCCGTACTGTTCTTTCCATTTCCAGATGCGCTGCACGAGGCCTTCACGGCCCACCTCGTGACGGGATAAATTTTCCTGCTCCCTGAGCTGTTTTTCCACCACCGCCTGCGTGGCGATACCGGCATGGTCAATTCCGGGGATCCACACCGCGTTGCAGCCGCGCATCCGGTGCACCCGAATTAGAATGTCTTGCAGCGTGTTGTCGATTGCGTGACCAAGGTGCAGTGCCCCGGTCACGTTCGGGGGGGGGATCACGATGCAATAGGGTTCACCCGCATCAGTGGCTTCGGCATGGAAGGCGTTGCGGTCGAGCCACATCTGGTAGATGTGGGCTTCGATCGCGCCGGGTTCATACGCAGCAGGAAGTGATTCGCTCATGGGCCGTGGAGGATAATCGCAACGCCCCCGCGCGGGTACCGCCGGGCCGCGACGTTGGAAAATTTCATGTGCGCTGGCGCCAAATCAAAGAGATCAGTCGGCGGCTATTGGGGATGGCCGCGCTGCCCGGGGAAGGTGGACGATTCGCTGTCGGGTAAACGCAGCAGCACGCTCAACTGCGACACGCGATCGGAGATGTCGATCAGCCGCTGCCGAAGGTTTTGCATCATCATTGGTGAGACCATGCTCTGGGCCAGGATTTCTTCAAGGCGTTGGGCTTGGTGTTCCAGTTGGTCGCGCTCCGCGCGTAGGGTGTCAATGTTCATGATGGGCCTCACCTTCTTGAAACGAGGCATAGCGAATATGCAGATTGTATCAATTCGACCGTTTTAACCAAAACGGGTGAAATTTGACCGACCCCTATGAATTCACAGCGGGGGGAACCAATTTTCCGGGCAGCGTGCTATGGGACGTGCGGCTTTTGGCCATGCCGCCGAGCTTTTCAGATCGCTGGTGAGGTTAACTTGCTTCATGCGCGCGACGATCTGATCAGACGGGATCGCGCGCATGAAGATACATTTACGGTCAAATGCTATCGCTGACGCGGATGCGCTTTTGAATCCGCCTCAGCGGCCGGATTCAGCGCATGAAGATGATGCGCGCGTTCATCGGCGTCCGGCGTGGCGAGCCTGGGTGCAGGGGATGGGCCTCCAGGGGAAGCTCGTGCTTTGTTTTACCTATCTCATTTGCGTAGCGCTGGGCGTCAGTTGCTGGCTCTTTGCACGTCAAAGCAAGGCACGCATCAATGACATGATGTGCGAAGAGGCGCGGCAGCTTTCCTACACCTTATCGCTGGCAAGCAAACACTCGCTTGAAACCCACCAGACCGA
The DNA here is from genome assembly GCA_038238625.1 of Tepidisphaerales bacterium. Taxonomy (GTDB): domain Bacteria; phylum Planctomycetota; class Phycisphaerae; order Tepidisphaerales; family Tepidisphaeraceae; genus JBBSFP01. The sequence goes on along the minus strand of JBBSFP010000007.1, from coordinate 11,017 downwards.
TGACCTCAACCAAATTGGCCAGGATCTGCTCAAGAGCCGCAACATCCTCTTTGTAGCGTTCATGGACGCGGATGGAAACCCACTGGCGCTCGCCAGTCGCGACCAGGAATTTGATTGGCCAAAACTCACGCTTTTGCACCCTCCGCGCGTGCTGACACAAGTGCAGTTTTTGAGCTCTCCACTTCTCGGAGAGTACTTGATGGTCGCAGTCCCGGTAACGCAGGTGACCGCATCGGTCGCGCGCAATCTGCCAGAAACCACAGTGGGTGCCAGCAGCCCCACCCGCCTGCTCGGGTTTGTCGCCATCGGGCTGTCGCAAACCAATGAGCACCACCAGGTCACGATGATCAATTACCTCATCTGCTGCGTGGGCGTCATGGTCGTGCTCTGCTCGCTGCCATTGTCGTACCTTCTGGTGCGGCGAATTTTTCTGCCCATCCGGCAATTGGTCCTCGCCACCGATCAGATCATCGCCGGTGACCTTACCACCCGTGTGGCAATCGATCGGGTCGACACGATCGGAATGCTGGCGCGCTCGTTCAACGAGATGGTCCGCCGGGTGCGGTCACAGCAGCAACTGCTCATGGATGCTAACACCGGGCTGGAGGCAAAAGTTCTCGAACGCACTGGGCAGCTCGAGGCGGCCAACAAGCGGCTGAGCAGCGAGATCGCCGAGAAGGAAGATTTTCTGCGGGCGGTGTCGCACGATCTGAACGCCCCGCTGCGCAACATCGCCGGCATGGCCAGCATGCTCCTCAAAAAGCACAATGATAAATTCGATGAAGACATCGTGCATCGCCTGCAACGCATTCAGTTAAACGTGCAGATGGAAACCGATCTGATCGCAGAGCTGCTTGAGCTATCGCGCATCAAAACCCGGCGGCAGAAATTAGAGATGGTGGAGCTGACGCCGTTGGTGCGCGACCTGGAGGGGATGTTCGAAAGTGATCTGCGCAGCAAGCAAATTTCACTGATCATCGACAGCGCGCTACCGGTGATTCACGCCGAGCAGGCACGTCTGCGCCAGGTGTTTCAGAATTTAATTGATAACGCGATCAAGTACATGGGAGACGGCGAAAAACGCGAAATTCACATCGGGAGCGTGCAGCGAAAATGCGAGGCAGAATTCTATGTACGCGACACCGGGATTGGCATCGAGCAGGAAGATCTGGCCAAGGTATTCCACATATTCCGCCGCGGAAAGACGCTGGCAGTGCAGAAAGTCAGCGGAAAGGGCGTGGGACTGGCGAGCGTGAAGAGCATCATCGAAACCTACAGCGGTTCGATCTGGGCCGAGAGCGTTCCCGGTCAGGGATGCACGTTTCGCTTTACCATCAACGGGAAATATGTACCGGCGCTGGCTGGTGCATCCGAACGCGATACCGCGCCTGTGGAGATGGGAGCCAAATCATGATGGGTCAAATCAAAACCGATCCTTGCACGGCCTTACGGCCCCATGCCGCGCTGGAGCCTGCACTGACCATCCTGCTGGTGGATGATGATGATGATTGCCGCCTCCTGATCCGCGATGCGATTACAGAATGCCATGTTACCCATCAGGTGCATGAAGCGCGTGACGGCATCGAGGCGCTGATGTTCCTTGGTCGCCAGGGCCGGTTCGCCGATGCGCCGCGCCCGGGGTTGATCTTCATGGATGTCGAGATGCCGAACATGGACGGCCAGAGCGCGCTGATGGCCATTAAAGCCAATCCAGAGTTGCGGGATATACCGGTGGTGATGATGACGGGTGTGAATGATGAGCGGCAGATGCTTGCCGCCGCCGCTGCCGGGGCCAACAGCTATACACTTAAACCCGCCAATGCCGAGCAATTCCTCCGCACTGTTTTCAACAGCACCAACTATTGGTTGACCATCCATCAATACCCGCATCGCTGCGCCCCGGCAGCCGAATGCCGGCGCTGATCGCGCGATTTTGTTTGCCCAGGAGCGCGATGTATTGAATGTTGTGGTTAACAATCAGAAAGTGAGACGGGTGTCATGAATTCGGGCCATTTAAAGCGAGCCAACGGCTGGATAAAGCCGGGCGCATCTGAAAAGCTATTGCATGGCTTCCTGCGTCTGCTGGTGATTGAAGACGACAGCGATCAGCGTGAGCTGATCTGCGAAACACTGTCTGATTCGTTTCCGGGGGTCTGTCTTACTGCCGTTGGTACAGGCCGCGAGGCGCTGGAGCAGGCTCTGAGTTCGTTTGACCTGATCCTGTCGGATTACAACCTGCCGGATGCCAGCGGGTTGGACTTGCTCAAAGAAATTCGCATCCGCTGCAACACGCCGGTGATCATGGTGACAGGTGAAAACGTAAGTCACATGGCGGCTGAATCGATTCGCCGGGGGGCAACCGACTACGTGGTGAAGCTCGGGGATTATCTTTTTACGATACCCCTGGTGGTGGAGAAAAACCTGGCAGTGGCGAAGGTGCGCAAGGAGAATGAATCGCTGCGCGTGCGCCTGGAAAGCGCCCTGCAACAGGTGGTGGAGAAAAACACACAACTGGAAGGTTCGCTGCGGAAGGTCGAAGAACTGGCTGCCACCGATCCTCTCACGGGGCTTTATAACCGCCGCCACTTCAGCCGCGTTCTGGAACAGCTTTTTGCCGAAACCCAGCGTTATGCTAAGGATCTGAGCTGCGCCATGATCGACCTCGATGCGTACAAAACTCTCAATGATACCTACGGGCATCAGGTCGGCGATGAACTGCTTGTCCTGGCGGGACGGGTGATTTCGGCCAATCTGCGCATGATGGATGTGGCAGCACGATACGGGGGGGATGAGTTTGTCGTGTTGTTACCGCATGCCAGTGGCGAGGAGGCGGCCCAGGTTGCCCAGCGTATTCGTCAGGAATTTGCTGTGGCATCTGCCCCGCTGCTGAAGCGCCCGGTGGGGGTTACCATGTCCATGGGGATTGCATCGGTGTTCGTCAATCGCCCGATCCATGCCGACCAACTGGTGACCTTGGCGGATGCCGCACTCTATTCGGCCAAAGAGACCGGGCGCGACCGCGTTCGGATGAGCGATGCACGCGTCTAGCGCACCCGACTCCGCTTCCATCACATCGCGGCCTTCATCGCTGGCTTGCGCGCCAGTTGCCGAAGCCTTTCGGGATCAAACATCAACTGGTTTCTCCCGGTTCTCAACGCGTTTTGCAGACGTAATTGCGTCAGCGCCAAGCTCACCGTCTCGCGCGCCACACCGACAGCTTGCGCCAATTGCTGATGTGTGATTCGCAACACCACGCCCTCGGGGTGAGGCGAGGCGGCGGCGGTTCGCGAAAAGCGCACCAGCGTCTGCAACAGGCGAGAATGGCAATCTTCAAACACCAGAGAAGCCGCGTCCTCGTGGGCGGCTGTGAGCTTATGGGCCAATTCGCGCATGAACAAAACCGACCATCGCGGTTGCTGGGCCAGGGCGGGCAAAAGGTTTTCACATGGGATCTCAGAAATGACTGATGGCACCACGGTGATGGCCTGCTCCCCATAATGGCGATGATTGGCAAGCGCCGCTTCACCACACCAGTCGCCGGGACCAAGAATTTCAAGAAGACGAGCCGTTTCCGCCGTTGCCGCGGAATCAATCCGATAGGTGCGAACCTGTCCTCTGTGCAGAAAAAACACGCTTTGGGGCCGCTGCTCGCTGCTGTAGAGCACGCTGCCGGCCGCTACCGATACCCGCCGCGCGCCCAAAGCAGGACTCAACAGGGCTTCATGCAAAATCGATGCGGCAGGGGTGGAGCCCTGGGAAGCTGTTGCCGGTGCACTGATCATGCCGACTGAATTGACCATCTCTAACACTCCACGAGTAAAACGACACTCCAGACGCATATCCGATGATGGGATTGAGGCCCGATCGTATTCTGGCTGCCCCATGTGAAGGGTACGGATTCCATCAATCACTGTTCGCCCCGTTCCTAAACCTTTTGATAAAAAGGGAGCGGTTCAACTGGAACTGCCTACGGATGTTTAGGTCGTGCCTGCGATTCCCGGGCCGAAGCGGGTATTCTTCGCTCAATCAAAATGAACGCCAATGCCACCATCCAATGCTCGATCTCTGAGTCCTTCGCCCAGTGGATGAATGAATCCAACGGTTCGATCGCGCTGACCACCTATCAAGCGGGGAAAGTGGCCCTCATCGGGCACGATGGCAAACAGGTCACGCTGCTCATGCGGCAATTCGAAAAACCGATGGGCCTGGCGGTAAACGGCGCTTCCATGGCGCTGGCAACGCGGAACGAAGTTCTCCTGTTCGCCAGCGCGCCACAGCTTGCTTCGCAGTTATTTGAAGACCAGCCCGGGCGCTACGATGCGCTCTACCTGCCGCGCGCCGCTTATTTCACCGGCGATATCAATGTGCATGATCTGGCCATTACCCCAGAGGGGCTATGGGTCATCAACACGCGCTTTTGCTGCCTGGCAAAGCTCAGCGCGCATTTCAGTTTCGAACCGCACTGGAAGCCCCCGTTTATTACCGATATTGCCCCGGAGGACCGCTGCCATCTCAATGGCCTGGCAATGGTGGACGCCCAACCGCGCTATGTCACCTGTCTGGGCGAAACCAACGCTCCGGGTGCCTGGCGAACGGATAAGGCGACGGGCGGAATTCTGGTCGACATTCAGAAAAACGAGATCGTGCTGCGCGGCCTGTCCATGCCCCATTCGCCGCGCTGGTACAAAAACCAGCTCTGGGTGCTCAACAGCGGTGCTGGTGAGCTGCTGGCGATCCATCCTAAAACTTATGAATCGGTCGTGGTCGCTGCCTTACCGGGGTATTTGCGCGGCTTATGTTTTGTCGAGCATTACGCGCTCCTGGGCCTTTGCCAGGTTCGAGAGAAGCACTTATTTGGTAATCTCCCCGTGCAGACGCGCTGGCCGGGGCTTCAGTGCGGGATTGCCATCATCGACCTCCGCACCGGACAGAAAATGGGCTTCTTTGAATTTACCAGCGGCTGCCAGGAACTCTATGATGTGCAGTTCCTGCCCGGTGTTAAAAAGCCCACGATCCTGAATCAATCCGACCCTGCCACCCGCCAGGCATTCACTGCCCCGGAATTCTCCTATTGGCTGCGCCCGGGTAATGAAATCAAAGAAGCACACCCATGAAACACCTCACGGCCAAAAAACGTTAGGCGGATCGTCGATGGTGGTGCGTGGCGGTGTTGAATTTAGCGGGCCCCGCGGCCAGGGATTTTTTCAGCGCGTCCATCAGGTTGATGGTCTTGGGTTCGGCCACCCGCTCCTGATCGTCCGTGGGCATCTTGATATTCTTGCCCTTCACTTTCGCATCCACCAACACCTTCAATTGAGCGCGGAATTCGTCCTTGAATTCTGCTAAATCCAGTTCCGTCGTCATCGCTTTGATCAGCTCGCCGGCCATCTTCAACTCGGGGGCGGACACCTTGATCTTTTTCATGGAGTCAATTAATTCCGCATCGATTGCTTCAACCTCGTCAGAGTAGTGCAAGGTATGCAGCACCAGCGTTTCCTCGACAGGGCGAATCACCACCAGGTGTTCCTTATCGCGCATGACAAATTTTCCCAAAGCGATCTTGCCGCTCTGCGCCATGGCATCGGTCAATAGTTTGTACGGTTTGCGCGCATCTTTAGACGGCCGCAGGTAGTAAACGTTTTCGTAGTGAATCGGGTCGATCTCCTCGACGGCGGCAAACTGCACGATTTCGAGCGATCGCCCCTTTTCAGGTTTAATTTTTGCGATTTCTTTTTGGTCGATCAGCACGTATTCCCCGGGACCTACTTCGATGCCGCGCGAGGTTTGCCCGAAATCGTACTCCTTGCCGCTATCGGGGCAGACGAGTTTCCTTCGCAGTCGGCAGGTGCCTTCCTTATTGAGCATGTGGAAATGAATCGAGCGATCACGGACGACCGTGCTCATTTCAACACCAATACTGACGAGCCCGAAGCTGATTGAACCGGTCCAAATAGGTCGAGCCATGATGGTTTCCTTATGCAGGGGCGGATTCAGACAAGGCGGTATGAAGATCGACGCGTGATGCTTCAAAGTCCTGCCACGGATCTGCCTTTCGCTTTGCCAGGTAGCGGCCCGCCGTCTCCACCGTGAACTGGTCGGCCGATGAAAGTTTTCCGAGCTCCTCCCATGAGATCGGCATTGCCACCGGAGCGTTCTCCCGTGCGCGGGTTGAATAAGGCGCGACAGCGGTGGCGGTTCTACCGTTGCGGTTGAAGTCGAGATAGATTTTGCCGCCGCGAAGATCCTTCCGCATGTTCGCAACGAAGCGGTCGGACCCGGCGGCCAGCGATTCAGCAATCGTTTTGGAGAACGACTTGGCGGTGTCCCAATCTAGATTCGGAACAATAGGCACCGTTATATGAAGGCCTTTCCCGCCCGATGTTTTAAGAAACGTGGGCAGCTTCAAATCCGTCAAGGCTTTGCGAACAATGCGCGCGCCCGCGACGATCATTTTCCAGTCCACGCCTGGGCCGGGGTCTAAATCAAAGATAATCTGGTCGGGATTGTCCACATCATCGTTTCGGCAATTCCATGTGTGAATCTCCAGCACACCCATTTGTGCCAGTGCGACGATGCCGGGGAAGTCGTTGACGGTGATGTGAAACTCTTCGGTTTTGCCTTCCCCGACGTCGACCTTTGCAATCTGTGAAGAAAGGTTGCTGGTCCAGTTCCGCTGGAAGAAACACTTGGCGGCAATTCCTTGAGGACAGCGTCGCAGTGACAAGGGTCGTCCGGTTACCAGGGGCAACATCCACTGCCGTGCGACACGGTAGTAATCGATGATGTTCTGCTTGGTGGTTTTGCTATCCGGGTAGAAAATCTTGTCTGGATGGGTGATCTCGATTTCAACGGGCAGGTTGGATGACGGTGAGCCGAGAGGTTGTGATGCAGTACGAGACTTTGCTGTTGGTTCAGCTTTCGCTGGTTTAGGATTTCGGGGCAGAGGTACTGCCTTGATTTTTTTCTCGGCTTTCTCGGGTTGAATGGGAATTTCCCGGACAATTTTCGAAGCAGGCTTGTCGGACCGCAGGGCGACGAACGATGGGTGTCTCAGGCTGCCGTCCCGCGTCCAACCGGTGAATTTAACCTCGCCGACCAGCGTGGGCTTGAGCCAGTGAGCGTTGCGGCGTTCGCGCGGGGGCGGGGGGGATGCACTGGGAGGTTCGTCCTGCTCGATTTTTTTGAACTGCGCGAGCATATCGTTTAGCAACTTGTCGTTAAATCCCGTGCCCACCCTTCCTGCATAGACGAGTTTTTTATCCTCATCGTGATACCCGAGGAGGAGCGAACCAAACGCCTGCCGAGCACCTTGCGGATCGGTGTAGCCGATGATGACAAATTCCTGCCGCTGCACGCATTTGCTTTTGAGCCAGGTGGGATCACGCCGTGAAAGGTAATGCCCATTGGCAAACTTAGAGACGATGCCCTCGAGCCCCATGTCGCATGCCTTGTCGACCATTGCTTGGCCAGCGGTTTGAAGATGCTCGCTGTAGTTCACGCGGGGAGCAAGGTTGGCGACGGCAAGGAGTTGTTCCAGGCGATTCTTTCGTTCCACCAATGGCTGTTCGCGAAGATCGTTGCCATCGTGATAGAGCAGATCGAACACATAGTAGATTGGTTCGGCTGTTACCTTGTCTTTGAGAACGGCCTGCAGTGCCTGAAAATCGCTGCGTCCCTCCTTGTCGAGGACCACCATTTCACCATCCAGAATCGCTGAATCCACCTTCAGTTTTTTTAGGGCCTCTGCCACCGCGCTGAAGCGGTGCGTCCAGATTTTGCCGTTTCGGGAATAAAGCTCGACGCTGTTTGCGCGGATATGCGCCAGAATTCGGTAGCCATCGTATTTGATTTCGTGAACCCACTGGTCGCCCGCTGGCGGGGCGGTGGAAAGCACCGCCAGTTGAGGGGGAAAGTAGCCGGGCCAGGGGTCTTTGCCCCTGGGTGTTACCGGAGAACTCACTTCTCCGTCGCGGGTCCACACCTTGTCGCTGGCACTGGCAATCTGGTCGAGCGTTCGCCCGGTCTTTACAGAATCGGGTGCGTCGGCAGTGATGTCCCCTTTAGCGGTGGCAAACTTGTCTTTCACCTTCATCAGAAGCCAGTTCTTACCCTCATCGCCGGCCTTGCCATGCATCTGCACCAGGCTCCATTCCCCAACCAGTTTTTGGCCATGCAGCACAAAATGCATGCGGCCTGTTGCCATGCCTTCATGGGGGTCGTGCAGGCACTCCCAAGTGCCGGTGTCCCAAAGCAGCACCGTGCCGCCGCCGTATTCGCCTTCGGGAATGATGCCTTCAAAATCGCCGTAGTCGATGGGGTGGTCTTCAACCTGCACCGCCAGCGCCTTGCGCGATGGATCGAACGATGGTCCTTTTGGGACGGCCCAGCTTTTCAAGACGCCATCGAGTTCCAGGCGAAAATCATAATGCAGGCGGGAGGCATCGTGCTTTTGAATAGCAAAGCGGAGGGCGCTTTTAGTAGGCGCGGCCTTCACCTTGCCACGAGGTTCGGGGGTGCGGTTGAAATGGCGCTTTTGATGATATTTCGTCAGGCTCAAAATCAATCCAGAACGCCAGCTAAGAAGCTGCGTCCGTGCCTTTATAAAACTGGTTATTGGACGGACTAATCGCTGCAACACCCAATAGTCGCAGGGTTCCGCTTCGGTTGGTCCTTCAACAGAAAATCGAAGTAGCAAAACCTGGTCCACCCGGTCTCATCCGCTAGCGGGGTACCAGACGTTCGGAAAATGTCAGGTAAAATAACTGAAATGGATGCCGAAGGCGGATCGGCTACACTTCAAAAGGGAGTAACAGGAACGAATGGAATGAATCTTAAATCGGGTTGCGAATTCTGGCCGCAAATATATTCGCAAGCCGAGCGAAGATACCCCTCGCCCCACTGCGACATCAGGTGCGACATCGCCATCGTCGGCGGCGGGGTGTCCGGTGCGCTCATGGGATACACCCTGATGAAGGCCGGTATCAATGCAGTTTTAGTAGACCGGCGACCGATCGGGCACGGTAGTTCCGCTGCAAGCACGGGCTTGCTGCAATATGAAGTCGATACTTCGCTGGTTGAACTCAGCGAGATGATCGGTGAAAAACGGGCCACGCTGGCCTACCGCGCCAGCCTGGAAGCACTATTGGCCTTTGAGCCACTGGTTGAAGCACTCGGCGACAACTGCGGGCTGATCGGGCGCCCCAGCCTCTACCTGGCATCGTCAAAAAAAGATGTCGAACCCTTGCAAGCAGAATACGCCGCACGCCGGGGTATCGGAATATCGGTGGATTTCCTGAATCACGACCGACTGAAGTCGGAATTTAATATCGATCGACCAGGGGCGCTGTTGTCGCCACAGGCTTTTGAAGTTGATCCGTTTCATCTGACACTGCAACTGGTGAAGAAAGCAGCTGAGGGTGGGCTGCGGGTTTTCTGCGACACCAATATTCAGCAAGTTCAAACCACCGACCGGGCGGTAACGCTGGTCACTGCCGCCGGTATTCGCATATCAGCACGCAAGGTGATCTTTACAATGGGTTATGAAACCATGGAGGAAGCGCCGTTAAAGCAGTGCCAACTGACGAGCACCTATGCCCTGGCTAGCGCGCCGATGCTCGGTTGGAGTTGGAAGGACAAGGCCCTTATCTGGGAAACCGCGCGGCCTTATCTCTACATGCGCTTCGCCGGAGATCGCATCATGGTCGGCGGAGCGGACGAGGCATTTGCAGATCCCATCAAGCGAGACGCGCTGTTGCAGAAAAAAATTGGACACCTTGCGGCCCAGTTTTCTAAATTGTTTGGCAAAGAGCTGCCAGTGGAATGCGCGTGGGCGGGCACATTTGCGCAGACAAAAGATGGCTTGCCCTATGTGGGTGAACGTGCGGGCTGGCCGGGGTGCATCTTCGTGATGGGCTATGGGGGCAATGGAATCACGTTCAGCATGTTGGCGGCTCAGGTGGTCTGTGATGGCCTGCTTGGAAAAAGCAATCCGTACACCGAATTGCTGAAGTTTGGGAGATAACGCGGCGTTCGTGCGATCGCGGCAGCAGACGGAAGCAGAAATCCTTAGAGTTGTTCTAATTATCGCGCGGCTTCGCTGGTATCGGAGTGCGTTTTCGATTGTCGCCGCGCCGCCAGGCTGATGACCACCGCAATGAGTTCGGCAGGCTCGACGGGTTTTGAAATGTGGGATTGATATCCGGCCCGCAGGGCACGGGTGCGGTCTTCGGAGCGAGCAAAGGCCGTCAGTGCCGCGGCGGGAGTGGCGCCCCCTTCGCTGCTGGATAGCTGCCGCACCTGGCGGATGAAATCATAACCGTCCTGCCCCGCCATGCCGATGTCGCTGAGCACCACAGTCGGTCGCGAGTGCCGCAGGATTGCCAATGCCTCGGCAGCGGATGAAGCGGTTTGCACATCGGCGGCACAATTGCTCAATACATGTGCGATCAGGTTTCGGGCATCGGGTTCATCATCCACCACGAGCACCGAAATTCCGCGTAAAGCGCCGGGGGTGCAGATCTCGTCGGGTTCGGTGTTAAAAGCGAGCGGCGGACGAACCTCCGCCGCCGCCGGGGTATCGCGCACGACAGCGACAGGCAGCTCGACGATGAACGCCGAGCCCTGTCCTTCGCCCGCGCTCTTAGCGCGAACGTTCCCGCCATGAAGCTCCACCAGGCTTTTGACAATTGCCAGCCCCAGCCCTAACCCCGCATGGCGACGGGTCGTTGACGAATCGGCTTGCCGAAATCGCTCGAAAACGAAGGGCAAAAATTCTGGTTTGATGCCTGAGCCATTGTCGCTGACGGTCAGCTCGACATGGCTGTTGACCCGCTGCAGGCTCACCTGAACGGTGCCGCCACGCGGGGTAAATTTGACGGCGTTGGATAACAGGTTCCACACCACCTGCTGCAGGCGGGCCGAGTCGCCGCGGACGGGCTCAATCGTGCTGTCAAGGACTTTTTGCAGGCGAATATCCCTGGCATCGGCAGCGGGGCGGACCGATTCGACCGCCGCGCTG